>NZ_JAUBSF010000047.1:0-48883 GCF_036704615.1 Microcoleus sp. K4-B3 | reverse complement strand
ATACAGCAGATTGCACATTAATTATTCTCTTAGTATCCCTGATTTTGGATCATTTTTTCCTTGGATTACTCTTAATGACTTCGCGCATCGTGTCGCTCAGAGTTTTGCCTGCGCTGGTGGCGTATTTTTCTAGTTGTGCCTTCTCCACTGGAGTCAGATAAACTGTGATTGATGCAGTCCGTTTAGTGGTGGCGTTATGAGATTCCGGTTGAGGGTTGACTGAGTAGGATTCTAGGTCAAAGAGTGTTGTTTGGATATATGAAGTGTTCATGGGTTGTTTGATAGTTCGATATTTGGCTTATGTCACCAGTGTGATCTGCTGTTTGAAGTTTGCAAAGTTGTAAGTGTTCAACTGGTTGAACGTGCAACGGTTGAACAAGAGTTGAACAAAATTGCGAGGGGATTCTGAAGTGCCAAGACGTAAAAAAAACAAGCCAGGGGGAGACGCATTTAAAAAATTATTGAAAGAAAAAGGCTTCTCGCAGTATAGGCTGGTGAAAGAAACTGGTTTAGACCGGGGTTCGATTAGTAAGATTGCAACTGGAGAGACTGCCGAACCTAAAACAACAACGTTTCAAAAAATAGCGAGTGTATTAGGAGTTGATTTAACTGAATTAATTAAAATAATTACTCAGCCTACTGTGCGATCGCACTCGTCGCTGCCAGCAGAAAATTTACTATTACCACAAGCAGATATTGAAGCAAAAGCAGCTTTCGAGAGTCCAGAGTTTCTGAGTAGTGATTGTGCGATCGCATCCTCTCCTTCAGAGGATATAGAGGCGCTGGTGCAGAAGGTACGGTCACATTTCAACGAAACGATCCAAGACGAGTATGCAAACTTATGCACATTCAACCCGCGATTTAATAGACCTATGCGGCTGGGGAAGCTCAGCACTATGTACGTTCAGACCGAGCTTAATGAATCCGACGATTATGATTCGAGTGGGTTCAGTCAGGAACGGCAATCATGGAAAAAGGTAGTGTTAGAAAAGCCCCAGTTAATGGTCTTGGGTAAACCGGGAGCAGGTAAAACTACATTACTACATTACATTGCGCTTCATTGTGATGAAATCGAGTTTAACCCCAAGTTAGTACCTGTTTTTATCAGTCTGAAAACTTTGGCTGAAAATGTCAAGCATCCAGATGAAATTGATATATTACGCTATATTCAAAAAGAATACTGCGGTAGTAATATTTCAGAACAAGAAATTAAGTATTTACTCGATCGCGGCAGGATATTATTATTGCTCGATGGTTTAGACGAAGTTTCCGACGAAAAAGTTGGTACATTAATCGAAAAAATTAATAGCTTAATTCCTCGGCTTGTAGACAAGCGATTTATAGTTAGTTGTCGCAAAGAGTCTCGGGCGTATATCTCTAACAAACTTTTTAAGTTTTTTTTATGTAAAGTTGCGAATTTTGAAGAACCGCAAATAACTGAATTTATTAATAATTGGTTTTCTCAGAGTCGTGTAGGTACTTCACAAGAGAGAGAAGCTTTAGCAAATAAATTAGATACAAAGTTGAAAGACCAACAAAATAAACGCATCCGAGAGTTAGCTGATACGCCACTTTTGCTGCATCTGATTTGCTTAATTTTTCAAGAAAATCGTGATTTACCATCGAAAAAAGTTGATATTTACAAACAAGGAATAAATCTGCTGCTAGAGAAATGGAATCAATTCAATTACCGTACTCAGGTAAATGTAGAAGAGTTGAGAAAAGCTTTAAGAGGAATAGCGGCTATTACATTTGAAAATGGTAAGTCTTTTTTTGAAGAAGGGGAAGTTTTGCGGTCTATTGATCATTGTCCCATTAAGTTATCTGACATTGAAGTTTCATCGGGGTTATTGGTGAATAAAGGAGGGGACATATATGCTTTTTCCCATCAAACTTTTCAAGAATATTTAGCGGCCGAGGAATTGCTAAGCTCTCAACAGGGTTGTCAGCAACTTGTCCTTCACATAACTGAATCACGTTGGCGAGAGATATTTTTGCAGGCTCTTGAGATGTTGTCCGCAGCAGATAGCTTATTGCAACTAATGAAGCAACAAGTTGATATGCTCATAATTACTGATAAAAAACTCCAGGAATTTCTCAAGTGGGTAAGTAAGAAATCGAATTCAGTGAATGTTTCTTACAAACCAGCAGCCGTTCGTCTTTTTTACATTACCCGTGCTCGCGCTATTGCTATCGCCAGTGACCCAGACTGTGCTGGCAGCGCTATTGGTAGCCTTATTGAGGTTACTACCACTAACACTATTGCCACTGGCTTAGATATTGATATCAACACCAAAACTGACATAGATATTGCTATCGACTATATAAGTGCTCTTGCTATTAGTAGAACAATTGCTACTAATACAGCGATTAATAATAATATTAATCCTAATCTTATTCTCAATGCTATCACTAGAACTCTCGACGAGCTCCTCAAAGAAAATACTAATTCTGAGTTTAAGGAAACAATTGAACAATTGAAAAATTACTTACCTGTTTCAAATAGAGATGTATTTAGGGAATGGTGGCTAAATCATGGTTTAGAGTGGACTAAAAACTTAAGAGATGTGATAATTTATTATCGTAATATTGGTCAGGATTGGCAGTTCACAGAAGCGCAAAAAAAATTGCTTGTTCAGTATTATCAGGCTAATAAATTTTTGATGGAATGCCTAAACAGTGGTTGTAACGTCTCACCTGAAGTCCGATCGCACATCGAAGACAACCTATTTTTACCCCTTGATTCCTCGCTCAGCTAGAAAAAACAGGGGAAAAGATGCTCAAGCTGAACGGGATTGTCACTCCGTCAGAGTTGAGTCTCAATTTCCCCATGCCCGATGCCCAATTCCCCATTCCCAAAATCTTACATTTCCTGCATCAGCCGCAAATAATTCTGCCGCATTTGCGTCATATTTTCCATCATTCTATTAGCCATATCTTTCTCAACATCGCTCATTTGTTGCCAAAATAAAGCCGATCGCCTCGCCATAATTGCTTCTTCCCACAGCATCTCCAAAAGTTGCGCCGCCATTGGGTTTTCAGCATCGATAATCCCGCACAATTGCTCGAAGGCGCGGTTGGCTTCGGTGTGAGTGCTAACATCCTGAACCAGGGTTAGGCATTTCTTGAGTTGTACGATCGGATTTTCAGAAGAGTAAGCCATAATTTCACTAAGATAAGCTACAAAATTTACGCTGATACCTTTGACATTACTAGAGTTGTGACACAGCCGTAGAGTTCCCTACATACCACCGCCAAGGCAAATCAATTCCTTGAGAAATCCCGATCCGCGTAGTTTGCACAAAATTTATTGTACCCTCCTCCACAGCTTGCTGAAAGTGCTCGCTCCGATGTTCTAACCGCAGCGGTTGGCCTGCACCCAAGGGAAAACCGCTTAAAGTTCGATCTATCTCCAGTACCTTACACAGTTTCCCAGGCCCGGCGGCGAGGCGCGATCGCTTCTTCTCGGGAAGTCCAGCGAATTCTTGGGGAACCGCATCTACCTGCAAAGCTCGAATCAGCACAGCACTAGCAACTCCATCTGCATCCGTCACCACGTTAAAACAGTGATACATCCCGTAGATTAGGTAAACGTAGCTCATACCCGCAGGCCCGAACATCACCTCATTGCGAGGAGTTCGCAGCCGGTAAGCGTGACAAGCGGGGTCTCCCGGGCCGTAAGCTTCGGTTTCCACGATAATTCCCCGCATCGTCTCGCCGTCAGGAAACTGCCGCACCAGCGAACATCCCAGCAAATCTGGCGCTACGCTGGTAGATGGCCGCGCCAGCCAAAAAGATTCTACAATCTGAGTATTTGCACTCACTCAACCACAGCAGGTAAATTATGGACGTTAAGTTAGTTTTAGCAGTCTTGACAGCAGTTTTCACCGTTTGCTGTCTGTTCTTCGGTACAAAAAACGGATTCTACGATACTGACAAGTATCACGGTAACGGTTCTGCTCACTAATTTTAGGCGGCAGTTAGTTGCTTAAAAAAACCGCCGGCTGACTGACAGGTGGCGGTTTTTTTTTAATGAACCACAGAGGCCACAGAGGACACAGAGAAAGAGAAAAGAGAGTGCAGAAAGAATGAAAAGAAGTTGACAAATGATGACACAGCAGATTGCTTTATGGGCTGCAATTAAGGATGAATTTTGCCATCGGGCATTTTAGCTTCTTGCAAGCTAGCATTTGAGAAGTCAGCGCATCCCATGAGGTTGAAACGCATTGTCGCTCCTCGATCCGTTGCTTTCATATTGAAACCAACTACTGCATTTTCTGGGTTATTCTGTTCTGGAACAGCCGTGACATTAAAATCCATATTTGCTTCTTTTTCATTAGCCTCAAGGTTGAAAGTGATACCAGCACAGCCCAAATCAGCTCCCGTCAGGTTGGCTCTATTTAAGTTGGCATTTTTGAGGTTGGCATTTGCCAATGTTGCTCCTGATAAGTTAGCACCTTCTAGGTTTGCTCCCTGCAAGTTGACTCCTTGCAAGTCTAATCCTTTGAGGTTGGCATTGCTGAAATTGCATTCGGGACACTGTTTTGTTTGCAGCAATTCCTTGACTTGGCTTTGTTGATTTGAAAAAGTTAGATATTTTGCCGCAGTAAATACAACTGCGATGGACAATCCAGCAGTAAATAAATTTTTTAATTTCATAAATATCCGAAAAGCTTCGGGGGCTTTCTATCGCGGTTAATAGATTTCTACAATAGTGCGATCGACCTCTCCAGAATTTCCACAACAAAATTGTCTGCATCTGAGTCAATAAGTCCGGCGCAATTAAACACCGCCAGACTTATACATCCCGCCTCATTTCCCTCGCCATTGCTGCTTTGAGCTTCGGACTCGTCCCGTCCGTCTGCTTCACTTTCCTTTGAGCAGTCCACAAACGGAATTTATTATTACCCGAAGGCGCGCATTGGCATATACCTGCGGACTGAAATAAAAGAAATTTTATTTATATCCCTGGAAAGAGGAAATTTTAGAGAGACTTGAGGATAATTAAAATAGAAACGCCATAAACGCCATACTGTAGCTGCGCTGTTAAGTTCTCAGCAACTACTTTTTTTGTCACAATTGCTTTGAGAAATTAATTTACCCTAAAAACTGTTGGCAGCAGCTCAGGTTCCTCAACCTCGCCAGAACACACTCTACCTATAATCCCGACAATTCGGAGCGGCAATGAACACAATCAAACCCGAACCCAAAAGATCGCGCTTCATGGCTCTGCTGCTGACAACGCTGCTGACCTTTCCGTTTATGAGTGCTTGCGGTTCTAGCCAGCAAAGTTCTGCTCCTCCGCCTCCTGTTGACGACACTCGCGCTGGAGGAGTGCAAACTAATCGCGGCCCGAGTCCTTCGCCACAAGCAAAAAAAGGATTGAGCAATGCTCAAAAAGTAGGGATTACTTTAGTAGGAGCAGCAGCCCTTTACTACCTCTACCGCCAGCACCAAAACAAGCAAGAAAAGGGGCCGCAGGGAAAATATTACCTTTCCAAAAACGGTCGCGTTTACTACCGCGATGCCCAGAATCGCGCTCACTGGGTAACGCCCCCGCCTGAAGGAATTACAGTTCCGGAGTCCGAGGCATCGCGTTACCGCGAATTCCAGGGGTACAACAACCAAACTACCGGTCGAGACCTTACTACCGTGCCGGAAGCTACAAGTCCTATTCCAGCACAGTAGCCTCACCACTTGAGATTTTAGATTGCCGGTTGCGTGATTTTCAATTAAATCTGGGATTCCCAATCTAAAACACCCATTTTTCAACACATAAAAAAGAGGAACTTTATCATGGTAGATGGATTTTTCCGGAAGTTAAAAGATGCGGTCGTCGGGTCAGACAGCGAGCAAGTCGATCCTAACGACAATTACGAAGATCCCTCAAATCCCGGAGAGTTCGGCAACGCGCGTCCGGCCAGCGAAGACCCCTACGGCGACCCGGCTGACAACGGAGAGTTCGGCAACGTGAGTCCGGCCAGCGAAGACCCCTACGGCGACCCGGCTGACAACGAAGGGGATGCTGGAATGTTCGGCAGCGTGAGTCCGGCCAGCGAAGACCCCTACGGCGACCCGGCTGATGAGGAAGAGTTTAGTTGAGTCAGTTGACTAGAAAAATTACCTGGTAAGCAACAGCACCCCTGCGGGGGTGTTTTTTTTGGGGAAATACCACGAGTGAGCGAAAGATGAGCGGAAAAGGGAACTCTTGAGGCAATAGAGAATCTGAAACCCTTAACTGACAAGAGAATTATTAAACGGAGAGGGTGGGATTTGAACCCACGGTGACATCACTGCCACACTCGATTTCAAGTCGAGCGCATTCGACCACTCTGCCACCTCTCCGGGCGCATAAATTTTATCATACCAGCAAATGTCTCTAACTACAAATAGCCGCAGATTCAGTGCGCCGATAAAGAATTTGTTCTCTTTCTACCGCGAAATCTTCGCCTACCCATACCAGAGACACTTCCGACACTGCTCCATTTTCCAGCAGGACGATCGAGAAATTGCGCAGTTTCGAGCACTCTCT
Organism: Microcoleus sp. K4-B3; assembly: GCF_036704615.1. Classification (NCBI taxonomy): domain Bacteria; kingdom Bacillati; phylum Cyanobacteriota; class Cyanophyceae; order Oscillatoriales; family Microcoleaceae; genus Microcoleus; species Microcoleus sp. K4-B3. The sequence continues at coordinate 42,351 of NZ_JAUBSF010000047.1, read as the reverse complement.
CTCCACAATTCGCGGTACGCTGGCCGCATTCAAATACACCGTACCTTCCGCACTCACCTCCAGCGACTTCCGCAACTCCTGCTTTGTGTGCCGCAGTTTGTGGTGCATATGACCAAAAGTTACCAGAGGTATGTGCTTCCCAGAACTCCGAGTTCGATCGATCGCCTCCGCAAAATCCGGGTCGCCCCAATCCCCTCCCAGGGGCTTCCAATCTCGCCCGCAGGGGTCTTCAGGAGCCTCTCCCAACCCCGTAGGACCCGTGTGACCCAAAAAAATCACATTTTCGCAATCGGCATCCGCCGCAGCCGCTGCTATGCGCCGCGCCGACTCCTCAAAACTTTCTACCCCAAACCACTCCGAGTAAAAATCCCCGTACTTCCACTCCGATCCCCCCCAAGTAAACGGGCGGCTTCCCACCACAGTTACGCCCAATTCGGGAAAATCACGCTTCCCGTAACCGACGTGAGCTTCTCCCATTAAATCTAACTGCTGTTTTACCCAATTTTCTTGAGTGCGATCGTAAGGACACTGACTGCGGCCCCACTCTGTCGCAGTGTACCAAGCGTCGTGGTTCCCAAAAACTGCTGCTTTCGCAATGTCCAATTGGGCGATCGCCCGCACCACCTCCACCGACTCATTGCCAAAATCGCCCACAAACAGCACCAAATCAACGCCCAGATGCTTCAGGGCCTCGCCGTCTTCAGGTTCCCACAGATCGTGAACGTCCCCCACCACCGCAATTTTGATAGATTTAGCTTTATTCATGTGATTTGTCATGTGCGATCGATCCCTAGCCCCTTCTTACTCAGCATAAGAAACAGCGACCAATTTTTGCACTCTCCCCCAGCCTATTTTGGATTTGAGATTTGAGATTTTAGATTGGCTCCACTGAACAGCCAGCACTTTTTGGTGAATTCAACTATAATTCAAAATACACTTTAGCTGTCTTCGCCACCTTCACCGGAATATTCTAACTGTGTTTACCACCGCACCTGCTCCGAACTTTACTCAAACCCGACTGCCCGACGACTTGTTTGCTGCAATTAACGCCCTCAAACAAGAGTTGAACGCCGTCATTCTCGCCCACTATTACCAAGACTCCGATATTCAAGACATCGCAGACTTCATTGGCGACTCCCTAGAACTTGCCCGCAAAGCCGCCAACACCAGCGCCGATGTCATAGTTTTTGCCGGAGTTCATTTCATGGCCGAAACCGCAAAAATTCTCAATCCAGACAAATTAGTATTGCTGCCAGACTTAAATGCTGGGTGTTCCCTCGCCGACAGTTGCCCTCCCGAAGCCTTTGCAGCTTTCAAAGCCGATCGACCAGGACATTTAGTAATTTCCTACATTAATTGTACCGCCGCAATTAAGGCAATGAGCGATATAATTTGCACCAGTTCTAACGCTGTTAAAATTGTCAACCAAATTCCCAAAAATCAGCCGATAATTTTTGGGCCAGATCGCAATCTCGGCCGCTACGTCATGGAACAAACAGGCAGAAACATGGAGATTTGGCAAGGAGCTTGCATCGTCCACGAAAACTTCTCAGAAAAAAAGATAGTTCAACTCAAAATCGAAAATCCCGAAGCCGAAATAATTGCTCACCCAGAATGCGAACCTCCCGTGCTGCGCCACGCCAATTACATCGGCTCCACCACTGCCTTGCTCAAATATTCTCAGTCCAGTTCTAGCCAAGCTTTTATTGTCGCGACTGAACCGGGAATCATTCACCAAATGCAAAAGCAAGCTCCGCACAAACGCTTCATCCCCGCTCCTTCCACCAATAATAACTGCGCTTGCAACGAATGCCCGCACATGAGATTAAATACCTTGGAAAAATTGTATCTCTCCCTAAAGAATCAAACCCCCGAAATTACCATGCCCCTAGATATTCAACTAGCAGCCTTGCAGCCCATCCAGCGAATGCTAGAAATGAGCTAACCCCTCGCTATTTTTAAGTAAATATATTGTATGCTGGGTTGGGCGCGGCGATTAAATTAAGTCATTGCCTAACCCACAAACATCGATCGGCAATCCGTGAATCAGTTGTCAAACTCTTTCTCTTCTGTTCCTCTGCGCCTCTGAGGTTCCTTTAAAACTCATGAACGATAAATGATGCCGGAAAAACTGATTGTTTTCACTCGCTATCCCGAACCGGGAACAACCAAAACTCGACTAATTCCGGTGCTGGGAAAAACAGGCGCTGCCAACCTTCACCGCTTGATGGCCCAACGGACGATCGCCTGCGCTCTCTCTCTCCAAAAATCCCGCCGATTATCCGTAGAAATTCACCGAGCCGGCGGCAGCCAACAACTGATGCAAGAGTGGTTGGGAAATGATATTATTTGTCAAAATCAAAGAGACGGCGATTTGGGTGCAAGAATGACAGCAGCATTTGAAAAGTCTTTTAATTCAGGGGTTGAGAAAACTGCAATTATTGGCACTGATTGTCCTGGTTTGAAAGCAGAAATCATGGCACAAGCTTTTGAGGAACTCAGCCAGCACGATTTAGTTTTGGGTCCGGCCAAAGACGGAGGTTATTATCTGATCGGGCTGCGGCGCTCGATACCGGAATTGTTCGGTGGCATTCAGTGGGGAACCAGCGAAGTATTTGCTTGTACGCGGGCGATCGCCCAAAAGCTAGACCTGAATATTGCTTATCTTCCCACTCTTGCAGATATCGATCGACCAGAAGACCTCCTCGGTTTAGATATTAATATATTGAAATAACTAAAGTCGATTTTAATTATATTAACTGTGATAATTTATCCTAGTTAATTATAAAAAATTACTCGATTCTGAAACCAGAATGCCATAATATATTAAGTGTATTTGTCTAACCAAATGCAGCGGTTAGACAGCGCTTGGGAGAATACTCCCAGGCGCGATAAAAAGCCAAAAAGTAGCAAATAATAACAGATAAGCTTTGTACAAAACCCGCCCTCCCAGATCGAAGCCCAATCTAGGCGCTGGCCAGGCGTAAAAAATTAGCAAATAACAGATAAGCTTTGTACAAAACCCGCCCTCTATCTCACGGGCTGCTTAATTCAGTATGCCGCCAGAAAATCGCAATCTCAAAATTTCTATTATAATTCCAGTCTTAAACGAAGCACCTACAATTGCCCCAGTCATCTCCACCGCCCTTGACGCAAAAAATGTCGAAATAATTGTCGCCGACGGCGGCAGCAGCGACGGTACAGCAGATATAGCAAAATCTTTGGGCATCCGAGTTATCTGCACGGCCCCAGGTCGCGCAGTTCAAATGAATGCAGGTGCAGCCGCAGCTACTGGAGACATCCTGCTCTTTCTCCACGCCGACACTCATTTACCTCGCGGGTACGACTCTGGCGCGCGTGAGGCACTTGCTAAACCGTCCGCAGTAGCGGGGGCCTTTCAACTCAAGATTGACGCCCGCAGGCTCTGTCTGCGTCTGGTAGAAACAGGGGTAAACTGGCGATCGAACTTTCTGCAAATGCCCTACGGCGATCAAGCCATTTTCCTCAAAGCAGCTACCTTTGACAAAATCGGCGGTTTTCCCGACTTGCCCCTCATGGAAGACTTTGAATTCGTGCGGCGGTTGAAAAAACAAGGCCGCATCGAAATAGTACCCCATCCAGTGCTGACATCTGCCCGCCGCTGGCAGCAGCTTGGGGTCATCAAAACCACCGCCATCAATCAAATAGTAATCATCGGTTATTTCCTCGGAGTCTCGCCCGATCGACTCGCTTTCTGGTATAAGAGGCAAAAGAAAAATTCTTCTGAAAACTAAAGAATAGTGAACTTTTCTAAAGCTCGCCCTTAATTATGTAAATAGGAAACACGTCCCTGCGTAAAATATGACTTGAACGCCTCAACTTTTTAAACTGCGAGGACAAACAGAATATGGCCGATCCCAGAGATGCAGAGCTTATTAAACCCTTTAACGGTGACCCCTTCACGGGTCATCTAGCAACTCCTATCAGTGCTTCTGATTTCACAAAAGCATTCATTGGGAACTTGCCCGCCTACCGCAAAGGACTCTCGCCCCTAGTTCGAGGTCTGGAAATCGGTTTGGCCCACGGTTATTTCCTCGTCGGCCCCGAAATCGTCTTCGGGCCCCTGCGGGATTATCCAGAAGCAGCTAATCTCGGCGGATTAATTACAGCCCTCGTTTTAGTTCTGCTCGGCACAGCAGGTATGTCTGCCTACGGTTTGGTGTCTTTCAAGCAAGACAACACCAGCTACCCTAGTGCTAATCCCATGACTCCCGATTCCCTCAGAAATGCTGAAGGGTGGAGCCAGTTTACCGCTGGTTTCTTCATTGGCGGGATGAGCGGCGTCTTTGCTGCCTATTTCTTACTCGAAAACTTTAACGGCGTTGACGCCATTTTCCGGGGTTTAGTCAATAATTAGACTCCACTCGGAAATATCTCTGTTGGAACACACTAACTTTAGCTGGGAGAATTTGATATGACAGGTTCATACGCCGCTTCTTTTTTGCCTTGGATCATGATTCCGGTAGTTTGCTGGCTGATGCCAGTTGTGGTAATGGGTTTGTTGTTTATTCACATTGAAAGCGACGCCTGAGCTTTACGCGCAGAGCAAGACCTAAGTTGGAAGACAGACAGACAAATGCTCTGAAATCTCTAAATAAATCTAGGGAAAATCAGAAAAATTTGTTTTGAGATTGCTGGTAATTAGGAAATTTGGTTTCTTTACCCCAACCCCCAGACTTGACTGTGTGGAGCAATCCTTCTATCTTCTTCCATCTAAATTCGCGAACGCGAAAAATCCTCTGCCTACACGGCAGAGGATTTTTTTACAAAGATTTTTTTCCCGCAGGCACAAATCATCGGCTCGTACACGACAAATTGCGAATTCCTGAGCCACAATTGTTATGGAAACTATCTTATGAGGAGACAGCGATGCCATTTCCCTCCGCGCGCAAAATCTTAGCTCCATTCCTGATCTCGGTACTCTTGTTAGTCACCGCTTGCGGTCAAACTCAGGCGCCCTCTCGCTGGGACAAAGCCCAGCAGGAAAGTACCCAAAAACCTGGTAAAGCACAGCAGACAACTGCTGATAAATCAAGTGCTCAAAATCAAAACCTGCCCAAAAAGGCAGTTGCAGGCGGCCAATTAAATAAATACTTCCCGTCCTCCGGTGGCGGATTCGATCGCGTTTTTGCTCAAGAAAAATCCGGTTTTTCTGAAGCTAAATTGAACAAAGGCGGTAAAAATGTCGCGATGCTCTCGATTAACGACATCGCCGGCAACCCCAGCGCAGGTGCAAAATTTAAGCAAAGTACCAAGCAAATCAGCGGCTATCCCGCCGTTAATCAGGGTGCTAATGGCACCGCTGTTTTAGTCGCAAATCGCTATCAGGTGAAAGTTCAATCCCGCGATCCCTCTTTTACCGCTAGCGATCGCGAAGCTTGGCTGTCAAAATTTAACCTCGGTGGCCTCGCTCGCGTCAAGTAGCAATGTCTCTTGTCACACTCCGCGCCCGACTCCAGTCTGGCGCTATTAGAACTAAGTCTCTCAAAATGAGACTGTGAAGTTCTTGCCATCTGCCAAAAGTAATACCTTTGATTCCAGTTCCAGCAAAAGGAGTTTTTTGTGAGCAAAACAGTCTTTGAATTAGTCGATCAACTGCCTCAAGACAACATGACTGTCAAAGCCCTGCGAGCGCTTGACTTTGTGGTTCCCGGCGAGTGGAACAATTTAGTTGGCTTTGAAAATACCATTCGCACCGTTACTGGCGAAACTGAGGAAGATCAGATTCAGCAAATTGGCGAGCGGGCGATCTACCTCTACAACGATAAGTCTCAGGGCTACCAACGCGCTCTCTGGCTATACCAAACTATTGACAGTGCCGACAAGGCTTTGGGCAGTGCCGCCCTCGCTAATAAGGTTGCGGAAAATGTCTCGTTTTTGTCGTTCCTCGGCAATATCACTCCCAAGGCTGAAAAAGCTCAAACGATCGACCTTTCTCTGAAGTTAGTCACTGAGTTGCTCGCTTTTTGCCAAATTAACGGCCTTCCGGGCGACAGCATCGGCGATTTTGCCGGGGCTTTGGGCGACTACGGCGGCGAATCCCTGATGCGGATGGCTGCTTTGGTTTGTTTCGACGGTTTGATTCCCCTGGGCCCGGACTTTATCATGGCAACTCAGTCTTGGATTCAAAAGCTCTCCCCGAACGATTTGCAAGATAATCAGGCCTTTAAGTCGATCGGCGACCAGATTCCAGGAGGTTCTCCTGCAGGCAAACTCGGCTTTATTGGCGAAAGCTTTAACTCGGTTTCTGGCTGGATGAGCTCTTTTGTGAGCGATCGAGGTTTGACTCCCCAAAACGTACTCGGCCACTTGCAGAATTTTGTAGACATTTCTGCTGATAAGGTGGACTACGTGGGCGCATTCCTCGACATTACTACCAACTACTACGAACACACCGGTGTTCAAACTCTCGCCCGCCGTTTGATTGAACGAGCTGTCGCTGAGATTTAGAATAACCAAAGGAGTTGCGATCTTTGCGGGCGATCGCCCTGAGTTTGTTGAGTTCAAATTTTTTTGAATCGCAATTTTCTCAGGTTGGTTTTCGATAAAAAGTGTGCGCGATCGAGAAAGTCGATCGCCCGCACCTGCACTCACAACTCCTTACCGATCACTTTTAAAAGGAAGCGTTAATGCCAGAAGAACCGAAAAATCCTACTGCTGGAGAATCGGAAACTCCCAGTGCTGCGATCGAGGACGCTCCGAGTTCCGACGCACCCGAGACAACTGACTTGCCCAGCACTGACAAGCCTCAGGCGACTGCTAAAAAGCCCGCAGCCAAGAAAGAACCGAAAAATCCTACCGCTGGCGAATCCGAAACTCCCAATGCTGCGGTGGAGGACGCTCCGAGTTCCGACGCACCCGAGACAACTGACTTGCCCAGCACTGACAAGCCTCAGGCGACTGCTAAAAAGCCCGCAGCCAAGGCCGAAGGCGACAAGCCCCCAGCTAAAGCCAAAAAGGAAAAAGCACCTGCTGTTGAAGACAAACCCTTTGCGGATTTTATTCAACAAGATTATTTGCCCGCCTTGCAAACTGCTTTAACTAAGCAGGGGGTTAAGGATTTAGAGGTGAGTTTGATCAAGCAAAAACTTCCCGTTGCTGGCATGAGTTCCGCCGGGGATTGCTGGCAGGTAATTGGTAAATTCCAAGAAGGTCAGCGCCAATTTAACCTGTATTTTCCTCAAGAAAATATTCAAAGTCAAAGAGCATTTTCCTGCGCAGAAAATAATACCAAAACCAGCACTTTAGAGCCTTTTTTGATAGACGAGCGCAAGGTTACTCTAGACCTCATGGTTTTTGGCGTAGTCCAGCGGCTTAACGCTCAAAAATGGCTAAATCTTAATTAGTTAATTGGGAATTGGGAATTGCGAATCGGGAATTGGGCATTGGTAATTGATAACATCATGTCCGGGTAATCCTGATAATTATTGTCAAGTGCGAGCGTCCCGCTCGCGAGCTAGAAGCTCGCACTGTAGCCGTAATCGATTGACCGGACATAATATAATTGGTAATTGCTGATGCCGATAAGATTGTTTTTCGGAGATGCCCAATGCCCAATGCCCAATGCCCAATGCCCAATGACTAATGACTAATGACTGTTGACTAATGAAAGGTTTTCTTCGGATTTTGTCAAAAAATTGCGAGCTTGCATAATGCCGTAAAGGTTAACATCTGTTTCTAACAAACAAGCATGACCGCTGTTAGCCAGCAGCACCATTTCAGCATTCGGAATTACCTTGACTAAAAGCTTCGCTTCTACTAGGGAAGGCAGCAGCCGATCTGCACCGCTAGCAATTACTAGCGTCGGCTGTTTGATGCCGCGCAACTGATTTTCGTCAACATTAAACGATCGCACTAACGCCAATCTCCACACAGAGGTGTTTTGCGGTACCGCTTGCATCGCTTCTAGCAAAGCGCGGCGATCGTCGCGCCCAATCTTTCCTAAGGATGCTAATATCGGCAATAGACCGATTACCGACAGCGGATAAAGGTTGGCCGGCAGCCACTGAGTCAGGTACGATCCCCACTGGACCCAAGGCTGCTGTCGAAACGAAGAAGCTGGATTGACTAACATTAATCGATCGCACAATTGAGGAGCTTCTAAAACAGTTTTCATCGCTAAACAGCCCCCAAATGACTCCCCACACAGATAAACAGGCCGCTGCGGCTTTCCGGCTTGCTTTTCTGCTTCAATTAAGGCAATTGTTTCGCTAACAAGTACATCCCAACTAGCCATGTCGTCAGCCGGTACCGTTAAGCAGCGAATGTCGAAATGATTTGCTAATTTAGAAATTTGCGGCCGCAGCAGCAAACCGCTGCCATCCATACCGGGCAGAAATACAAATAAAGGGCGATCGGGTTTCGGCGGTTTGGGGGTTAGGAAACGAACCTTGTTGTTAGCATTTGCCATGATTCAAGTCAATCGATTTTAGATTTTAGATTTTAGATTTTAGATTGGAAATCTGACACCAGCCAACAGTCAGCAGTCAACAGCCAACAGCCAACAGTCAACAAACTTACAAACAACCTCGTTGGAGTAATTCTGCAATTTCCCCCTGACAGTGGTCTGTGAGTTCAGCAACAACTGCTTTGGCTTTTTTGCCTCGATATTGCTGCTGTCGATCGACAGTAATCCAGTAAGGCCGGCCGATTAAAACATTAACTCGCTGATAAATTATCACAGGATGCCACCCAGCTCGATCGAACAGCGGTTCCGAGGGATCGAACAAACTCAACAACTTGAGCGGTACACCCGATCGTACCGACTGTTCCTCAAAAGAACTAATCGCCACCGGCAAAACCGCCAAATCCCGCACCGGCGCCCGCAAAGCCAAATGAGCAAATCCCCGCTGAAACTTCCCCACAGTATTGGGCCCAGTAAGCTTCACCATCGGTTCTGCACCCTCTGGAAACACCCCCACCATCTCCCCGCCTTGCAGCAGCGCTGTCGCTTGAGAGAAAAAATGCTGCTGTCGGTGCTCCGGTGCTTCTAAGGGGAAAGCGCCGAAACTCGTGACAACTTCCCGAATCACCGGGACTTGACCCATGTAATGATGACAAGCAAAGCGGATCGATCGACCCAAAGCCGCCGTCAGCAGCACAGGATCTAAGAAACTGCGGTGATTGCTCACCACCAGCACCGGACTCTCCTGGGGAATCCGGTCTTCGCGGTACACAAAGGTCTGCGTTCCCAAACTAGCCAGGAAACAGCGCGAAATCAGCAATTTGCTCTCTGAAGACATGGGCCAAAAGACAGGTGGGACGCTATAAAGGTGGATTCTATTCTCATGAAGCTTAACATTACTTTACCAAGTCGGGGCTCCCTCAAAAAGTAGACTTTCCCCTTATGCCTTTGTTTCGTAATCCTGGACGCACGGGCGGTCATCACCTTGGTTTTTTGGCGCGTTTACTTCTAGTCAGCCCGCCAAAACAGTACAAAACCGGGTTTCTAGGCGTCGGAGTGCGATCGCCAACTGTTTCGGCAGAAATTCCCAGTCAGAAGCAAAAATTTATCAAGTGTTGTGGCAACTTATATAAAGAATGTTTAAAACAGCCCCAAAACCAAGTTGCGGCAGCTAAACTTAGAAATTTACAGTGGGCACTGACGCACTGTCAAAGTATTTTTGGACAAGTCGTAATAGCAATCTCGCGAGGCATCAAATGAATAACATCCAAAACTATCGCCTTAAATGTACCCTCACCTTTGGCGACATTTACGGTCAAATCATTGTTTGGCTGATAGTCATCTTCCTAAGTCTAGCGTCGGCACTCGCCTTGTGGAGTAGCGCCCGCCAAATCTACGCCTTGGCTACCGTCGGCTTGATTTTAGTGCTGTCTCTGCCCTTCTTGCTGTTTGCTTTCGTTACAACTCTGCTAAATAACATTGAAGTGCTTGCTGTAGAACCCGGTACGGAACCTCAACCTTCTGCAACGGGAAATCAGTCGATTCAGCAGTCTGTCGAAAGCGCCGGCTAGTCCAATTTGAAATTTTAACTTTTGATTTTCCATTCAAATCAAAAGTTAAAAAACTTCCTGCTCTTTTGGTAGGAAGTTTTTTTTTGCGTCACCATAAGTTGAGCAGAACACTCAAAATAATTAAAAGAAATGCTAGAACACGACGTAATCATTGTAGGCGGCGGTTTAGCAGGTTGTCGCGCCGCAGTAGAAATTGCCCGGACTGACCCCAGTTTAAAGGTAGCTGTAGTTGCCAAAACTCACCCGATTCGATCGCACTCCGTCGCAGCCCAAGGCGGCATGGCATCCAGCCTGCAAAATGTCGATCCCGAAGACAGTTGGAAAGCCCACGCCTTCGACACGGTAAAAGGTTCAGACTATTTAGCCGACCAAGACGCGGTAGAAATCCTCACCCGGGAAGCACCCGGTGTAGTCATAGATTTAGAACACATGGGAGTCCTCTTCTCCCGCCTCCCAGACGGCCGAATTGCCCAGCGCGCTTTCGGCGGGCATTCTCACCGCCGCACCTGCTACGCCGCCGACAAAACCGGTCACGCCATCCTCCACGAATTGGTAAATAATCTGCGCCGCTGCGGAGTTCACATCTATCAGGAGTGGTATGTCACGCGCCTGATTTTGGAAGAAGGCCAAGCCAAGGGCGTAGTTATGTACCGGCTTCACGACGGTCAAATTGAGGTTGTCCGTGCTAAGGCGGTGATGTTTGCCACGGGCGGTTACGGCCGAGTTTACAATACCACGTCGAACGATTACGCCTCGACGGGAGACGGTTTGGCGATGACGGCTTTAGCTGGATTGCCGCTGGAAGATATGGAATTCGTGCAGTTTCACCCGACGGGTTTGTATCCCGTGGGAGTGCTGATTTCGGAGGCTGTGAGGGGCGAAGGCGCTTATTTGATTAATTCAGAGGGCGATCGATTTATGGCGAATTATGCCCCGTCGCGGATGGAATTAGCGCCCAGAGATATCACCTCGCGGTCAATTTCCATAGAAATTCGCGCCGGTCGAGGAATTAATGTTGATGGTAGTGCAGGCGGCCCCTTTATCTACCTCGATTTGCGGCACATGGGACGCGAAAAAATTATGAGCAAGATTCCTTTTGCTTGGGAAGAAGCCCACCGTTTGTTAGGAATTGATGCCGTAAATCAGCCGATGCCCGTCCGCCCTACCGTTCACTATTCAATGGGGGGAATTCCTACTAATGTTAGCGGGCAAGTTCGCAGCAGTCCTGACAGTTTGGTAGACGGTTTCTTTGCAGCCGGCGAAGCAGCTTGCGTGTCGGTTCACGGCGCCAACCGTTTGGGCAGTAATTCGCTATTGGAATGCGTAGTTTACGGCAAAGTTACTGGCGCAACCATAGCACAATTCGTACAAAATCGCAAGTTGCCTGCCGTAGACGAACAGCGTTATATTACGGAAGCAAAAGAGCAAATTCAGGCACTTTTAGAACGTCCGGGAAAATACCGCATCAATCAAATTCGGCAGCATTATCAAGATACTATGACTGAGTATTGTGGCGTATTTCGTAGCGCCGAATTGATGCAGGAAGGTTTAAAGAAATTGGAGGATTTAGAGCGACAATATCAGGAGGTTTACTTAGACGATAAAGGCAAGTTGTGGAATACGGAAATTGTGGAAGCTTTGGAGTTGCGTAGTTTGATAATTGTCGGGAAAATGATTTTAACTTCTGCTTTGAACCGGCAGGAAAGTCGGGGAGCTCATTCGCGGGAAGATTTTACTGAGCGCGATGACAGCAATTTCTTGAAGCATACAATGGCGTATTATTCGCCTGCGGGGATTGATTTGGCTTATATGCCAGTGGCGATTACGATGTTTGAGCCGCAGGAACGTAAGTATTAAAAGTTAGTTTGAAATCCTTGTTCCCGTGCTGAATTTGGGAACAAGGAAAACCTTCGGAATTGAGATCGTACCATTTTATCAACAGAGTATACGGGCTGCAACCCTTATCTGATATAGTTCCTAGACCTATTCGCAACCTTCCTAGGTCAGTGACAAGACCTAAAAAGATTTTATTCGAGTGAGGAATTGTGTACGTTCGTACACAAAAAAAACCAATCGGCCGATCGCTCTGCCTGAGACTAAATTAGACAATCTTTAGTCTCTTGTACCACTTTTAGTTATGTTTTGCTATAATTATGTCAGATATGACATATCACTAAATCGATGCGCTCTATGACTATAAAGTCGTTAACTGATGGAATCCCAAGGCGAGAATAAAAATGTTGTTTGGTTGAGTGGCGAAGTAAAAACTCCCCCTTTTTCAACCTCAGCGCGAAGTGAGGCAGGGATATTATTAAGGAGGTTACAAAATGGAGAAATTTTAGCGATGCCTGTTTCTCGACCTATGCCAAGCATCGGCCCTCACTGCCACGAATTGCGGATCGGTGATAGTAAAGCCGATAAACAGTGGTGAATTATTTACCGAATAGACTTCGATGCTATTGTCATCGCAGATGTGTTTAAAAAAAACACTCAGAAAACGCCTAAGCCCGTAATTGAAAAGTGTCAGAGACGACTGAGCTCGTACGATAAAATCTCAGGAGGAACCTAAATTTTCAGTAATGCGGTTCAGTTAAGACTGAGCCCCCGCAGGAAGAACCCTCCTACTCCCTAAAAAAGGGGGAGCAAGAGTATTCTCTTTCGTCCCCATTCTGAAGAGGGGATGCGAGGGGGCTCTCCGGAAACAAACACTGTTAACTGAACCGTATTCAATTTTTTAGGACTTGCACTCTTTGTGGCGCAACCGGGTTTCTGGGAATAGTCCCCTAGCTGAAGTGACTGGTTTTTGTTTTTGTTAGCCGATTTCTGTGCAATTCACATAATTAAATGAGGTAAAATTTACAATGGATCCCGTTAAACGTCAACGTTTAGAAGCAGCAGGTTGGTGCGTGGGAGATGCCGCCGACTTTCTGGAACTTTCTACCGAAGAAGTTGCTTTTATTGAGATGAAGCTGTCTCTGAGTAAACGCTTGAAGCAGCTTCGGATCGATCAAAACCTTTCTCAAGAGAGTTTAGCTAAGAAAATCAAGTCAAGTCAGTCACGGGTAGCTAAAATTGAAGCTGGCGATCCGTCTGTTTCTCTTGATTTGATGGTAAGGACTTTGTTAGCAATCGGAGCAACACGCGAGGATGTGGCGCTGGTCATTGCTTCTCCCAACGTGGTTCTAAGTAGCTCAAAATAATATATGAGTAAAACGACACACACATCTCAATTCCAGCAAGCTCTTGAAGCTGTAGAAGTTTTATCATTAGAAGATCAAGCTATGCTTCTAGATATTCTTCAGAATCGTCTGCGACAACAGCGACGAAATGAATTACTCAAGGAAGTGGCACAAGTTCGTCAAGAGTATGCAGAGGGGAATGTTAAATTTGGGTCGGTAGCCGATGTTATGGCGGTGTTGGATGATGGATGAAAATTGGTTGGACTCCCAAATCTATTCGTACTTTCAAAAAGTTAGTTCGTAAAAATCCTCAGCTTCGCCTTTTAATTGAAGCTACGCTTGAACTTTTGTCTGAAGACTGCTTTAACCCCAGCTTGCGAACTCACAAACTGACAGGAGATTTATCGGGTATCTGGTCGTGTTCAATAGATTATTATTATCGGATTTTGTTTGAGTTTGTGACCGATCCAGAAGATGAGGAGGAAGCTATTTTATTGCTCAAAATGGGTTCTCATGATGAAGTCTATTAAGAGCGATCGCCCTTTTCCCCAATTCTCTCTCACTATCTCACTCTCCAGTATTCTCCGTCACTTCCTCCACAGATAAACTTAACGCCTGCGCCACTTGTTCGATACTCAAACCCATTCCCAACAACCGGGGAATTGCATCCCTTCTTGCCTGAAATTCAGCTTGTCGTGCCTGTTCTGCACTCTCGGCCCTTTCCCGCTGTTGTTCCCCTCGCAATCTCTCCAATTGGGCCCTTTCATCGCCAATTAACAGCAAATTACCTTCCTCGTCCCACCAGCGCAGCCAAAGCATGGTTTGATTTTGATAACTGCCTTGCCAAAGTCCCAATTCTACGCCTAAAGATGCAATGGGAAAATGACCGCGTTGATTGAGTTCTAACAGTTGATAATACCCCTCCATCAACCGATAAACTTCTAATCGACCGCTGTTAATTTCATAGATACCGTAATAGGGAATTCGCATCACCTGTTCGTACACCCAAAACTTGCCCGGTTTCGTTATTACCCCTTCATCAGTGCGAGATAAAGGAGTGCGTTCGCGCTCTTCATCACCGTTCCCGCTAGCAAATTCCAAAGCAATTAATGGTGCTATGTGTTCCCGCCACAGCACGTAGGAACGGCGAATTTGACCGTCTAAATTAGGAGGTACATTGGGAACATAAAACCAATCTGGAGCTTCTGCACCTTTTTCCGGAGGCTCGGTTTCTCGCCAGTAAATGCCGCAGTCTTGACCGATCGCATATTGTCCGTCAGGATGCCGCTGCTGCAAAATCGGGCCGATCGAATCTGTTAAAATTAAACTTTGCGGATGCTCCTGAAAATTTTTCACAAAAGTACCGTCTGACTCTGGTAATTGAGTGTGGTCTGGAAAAGCAGGAGGTAGAACAACGCGGTCAACGCTTTGGGTCATAATTCCCTCCGAGGTCTTACATAATTGGTAATTAGTAATTGGTAGTCGGTAACAGGACGCTGGGCGCGAGGGCTTAGAAACCCGGTTTCTTCATGTATCTGTCGTCGTTAAACCAAGATTTATCGTAGAAACCGGGTTTCTTTTCCTAAGTCCTGCGTAATGAAGAAGAAAGCGAATAGTTTTGATTTTAAACGATTAAGTTTTTAACTTCAAACTCTTTCACTGACCACTCAAAACTCTTTTACTTAAAACTTTCCTTAAGGTTTCGGTAGCGCACCTTCAGGACTAGGAGAAGCAGCCGGTTCGGGAGTCGTCGTAGCCGCAGGAGAAGGCGAAGGAGTGCCACTAGCTAACTGATTAATTTGGTCTTTATAGTTAGGAGGAGCTAACTCAGTAGCTCGATCGAACAGCGTTTTTGCTTCATCTGTTTTGCCCTGTTCCTTCAGCACGATCGCCTTTCCTAAAGTCGGGCGAAAATCTTTGGGATTAGCCTTAGCAGATTCGTCGTAAATTGCGATCGCCTCATCAAACCGCTTCTGCACAGCATAAACCTGTCCCAAAATCAACTGCACCGAAGTTACATCCACACTTTCCGGTTTCGCCTGATTGGCAGCCGGAGCCGCCTTCAGCGTATCTTGCAGCAGTCCGATCGCAGCTTCCGGCCGCTGCTGCACTAACAACAAATTCACCAACCCCTGCAAAGCCTTAATTTCCCCAGGCTTAGACGCTAAAATTGACCTGTAAGCTTGAGCAGCCCCTTCGCGATCGCCCGTGCGTTCCTTAGCCTGAGCCAGCAAAATCCCGTATTCAGTAGTCTCGGGATTCAGCGAAGCCAACTTTTCCAAAGGACCGATCGCATCCTTAATGTCCCCCACTCCTTGTCCGATCAACTCCAGCCGCACCTGCAACAATCCCCGCAAAGCCGTTACGTTGTCAGGTTCCCGCTGCAAAACCAATTCGTACCCCCTAGCCTGAGCTTGCAGCAACTCTGATTGCTTCTCCCCAGACTGCGCCGTCTGAGTAGGCGTTGGAGTTGACCGACTTTGCGCTTGGCTGGCCTTGAGAATACTGTCCAAAATTGGAACGAGAGAAAATCCCAAAAAAGCGATGAGCGACAGCACCACCACCACAGTAATCAACCCACGACGCTTGTTTGCTTTTTCCATAATTCAACTATCCCAGCTTAAAATCTACTATTTTCTAAGAATTAACGCATCGCCCGGGGGCGTCTGCCATTTAACTAGATCCATGCAACCATAAAAGTTCTTAACTTCAAAGTCCCAACTGATAAAGCAGCCTTTTACTTGCAGCTAATATGGTAACAGACCCACAACTCCATGCTAGCTAAACAATTTTGGACACTCAGACCCGCAGCCCCAAGGACTGCGGTGTCTGTCCAATTTAGTCTGGTCAAGCTAAAAATTACCGAAAATATGGCGGATCAGCCCGTTAGGTAATTGGATTAAGTAAAATAGGCAAGCTGAATATCCTAAATGCTATTAGCCAGCAACTCCAACTCAGCGCTATCGCTGGATCGATCGGTCAACAACTGCCAAAGTTCTTGCTCGCAAGGATTTTAGCAGCCAGAGAACCGATCGGCACTGGTAGCGTTGAAAGTTGGCGTTGACGGGTCACAACCAGACCTCCGGGCGCAAGCCCCAAGTCAGGTGCTAGTAGTTTTTAAAGCAGTTTCTTCAGTTTATTCCTAATTTCCCTTAAGGGATGTGTCTCCGCTGCAAGGAGTTTTTATGAACCCCTCTCCCAACCGGTCTTCCAAATCGTCCAAATCTACTTCAACTCGCAAGGCTCAGCCCAGCGAACTGGCCGTCAATCCGCCTAAAGATACAGATTCTATTCCTGAGACACCAGACGAAAGTCCGGTGCCTTCGGCGTTGGCTGCACCTGTTGACCAAAATCAACCGCCAGCGCCAACAGACGCCCCAGCGTCCAAGGATAAGCTGCAACGACCACGCTACAGTTCTGCCCTCGACAAGGACAAAACAAAGCCACAAGACCCGCCCAGTAATGCTCCTGAACCCTCGGAGCAAGCAGCGCCTTCGGAAGCTGTGAGCGATACTCCAGCGCTCGCAGTCGCACCGCCGGCAAACGCCGAGCCTGTGGCTAACGAAAGTCAGGCCGCTGAGGACATACCCTCGGTCATGCGCCAACATCCCATTCCCCCGCCCAGCGAACCCAGACAGTACCGAGCTGTTGGTTTGGTGCGGGGCCGCTACACGCAATCAGAAGAGCAATTCACCCGGGGTATGCTGATAGCTGCCGACGGAACTGCCATCGACGCAGTTTTGCTGGGTAGAGTCATGAGTTTAGTCAAAAATCACCTCGACCTCGAACAAGAACACCTGTGGGTGGTATATCCCCGCACCAGGCAAGAAGACGGTAACTTGCACGCCCAGATTATGGGAGTTTGGGAGCCGGAAACGCTCAAGAAACCTCCCGAACCGTCCTCTGATGAGGAAAATCAGGAAGCAGCGGAGATTGAGGCTAGCGGCGAAGCATCGACCGGATCTTTGCCGCCCTCGGAACCTGATGTTGAAGATGGCTATTTTTCGATTAGAGGTGAGGTGATTTATCAATCCCAAGACGAAGAAAAGTATGTCATCGTCAAAATCAAGCAAGCTCCCCGCAAGAATGACGACAAGATGAAGTTTTTTAAACTGAAACTCAAGGGAGATTTAGCAACAAAAGCGATCGGGTTTTTTTGGGATTTCCACGTCAAATTGAAAGCTGACAGTCTGATGATTGAGCAGGCTAATAATATTGGCGCCCTGCCGATTAAAAAGCGGAAATTCCCCCCTGGCAGCAAGCCGCCCGGTGGTTTCAAAAAAGGAGGGAAGCGTCCGTTTACTCCTAGGCCCAGCGGTGACGGTGCTCCTGTAGGGCGTCCTACCATCAAGTCCGCAGCAGCAGCACCACCGCCTGTCCCGAAGGAACCTCTTCCTAAGCCGGTTAAGAAGCCTAAGCCGATCGAGGAATAAAAAATAGTCAAAGTAAAAATGCAAGATTTAAGGTTAAAAAAACTTTTAATCTTGCATTTTTACTTTAGCGGCTTGTGGTACTTCTGTACATGAGCCTGTAGGCTCTGCGCTACCACCTCGCCAATTTTGACAGGAACAGCGTTTCCGATTAAACGACCCAGTTTGCTGAAACAGACACGCTCGCCAGGAGCTAGGAAGCGGTAGTTTTCGGGAAAAGTCTGAAGGATAGCGGCCTCTCTCAGAGAGATTGCACGATCCTGTTCCGGATGTCCGAACCGACCATTTCCGTAGCCGAAGCATTGGGTTGTGATCGTTGGAGCCGGGGCGTCCCACTTCATACGACCATACACGCTAGCATAAGTTTGTCCGGATTTCTTACGATGACATGGTGCCAGCAGTGAATCATCCCAGTCATGCCATGTGCCTCCGGGTTTTGAGGCTCTGATTCGGCGGAGGTTCAGGTCACTTAGTGAGGATGCGGTATGAAGTGCGTCATTTGGATCGGAGCATCCGGCGGCTAAGGCGGGTAGATGGGAAATGGCCTCACGCACAGTTGTGCACGATCGTCTAGAAAAGATTGGAGGTACTAATTCTACTGGCCCGAATCGGGACGCTAGCAGCACAAGCCGTTTACGAGTCTGTGGAACTCCATATTGAACACAATCTACAATACTGCAACTGGTCGCATAGCCTTTGAGGTCCTTCAAAAAATCCTTGAAAACTTCATGCTCTAAAAGCTGTGGCACATTCTCCATCGTTACGAAGTCGGGTTGAGTCTCCCGTACCAACCGACCGAAGTCGGATACGAGAACCCACTTAGTGTCCTGGCGTTCCTGGCGTCCCTTACGGCTGTAAGTCGAGAATGGTTGGCAGGGCGCGCAGCCGGCCAGCAAACGCAATGTCCCATCGCCAAAAATATCTGCAAGTTGGGAACCAGATAGATCACTGACATCCTGCTGGACGAAAAGGGCATCGTTGTTGCTCTCATATGGGAAGCGACATTGTGGCTCGATGTCGATGCCCGCAACAACCTGAATACCTCCTTTGATCAGTCCATGCGTAAGACCGCCCAAACCGCAAAACAGATCGATGCAGCTAATGGCTGTACTCCCGCGATCGATCTGAGGCTCTTTGCCACTGTGAGCGCCGACCATAGTCTCATCTGGATTCATGCCTGTGCTCATGTAGGTCGCTTCTCCGGCATTAGGAACTCATGTGCATCTATGAATAACTTGAAGCAATTTACAACCTCTGTTAGATACAATGCTGTTCGTTTAGTGAGGTCACGGAGTTCGCTAACAGTAATACCCTCGCTACTCTCTGCAAATGACATACTACCGTGCGCCAAACCGTTCCGAAGGTCTTTGATAAACGTAAGCGCACCTTGATCATTTCGGAATGGTCGTTTGACACTCTTGTAGACGTCGGAGCTGATGTGCAACGATAAGCCCAGACGTTTGCTGATGGTTTCAATCCCATTATCGTCCCAACTACCACCCCCACCCTTTTCAACTTCAAAAGTCGATATCGGAAGCGCCTGCACTAAGTGATCGCAGAGGTTCCATGCAGATTCCAGGCGCTTCTCGTAGTTGAGATTATTATGGGTACGTGCGGTGCATCGCACCCACTCGCGGCGCAACTCAATGGACAAGTCGTTGGGCTGCGATCTCTTATTAACCACTGCCTTAGATACGGCATCTACGCACCGAGTAATAGTTGACTCGACAAGATTGTAGAGCTGTAAGTAAACACTCGAATAGAGGATTTTCTGCTGTTGCGGAGTGATCGGAGCTTCCCCGATTTGTGGAAATCCTTCCTGCACTTGTTTCTGTATGGACTCAAGCAGGTCAAGGTAAGTTTCAATTTCCTGTAAACGCTCTTCAAAAGCTTGGCTCAAATCCTCCATCCTCAATCTCCAAGTAAACGATCGCGAACGAAATGTATACGAGCCCTGAGTCTGCGTATTGCGTTCGCACCGTCGGCGCCGGTCACTTTTGTAAAGTCCTTGCTGTTCAACCATTCTTCAACTTTGAGCGATTGGTTAGCTATCTCAGGCCGTTGCTGAAGTGCTAGATAGCTTCCAATGGCTATAGCTTCAAAACGCGATCGGGGTGTCGCCTTACCTTTAGGTGTTTTGCCGAAGCCCGACGGGAAGTTGCGCGATACAAAGTTTATCATGTCCATGAAGCGTTGCCGGTAGGACTCAATGTCCGCTGGGTTCTGTTTAAAGCGATCGTTCATCTTCTTCGTGTAGGTGAAAAGAAATGCCGACACTCTGTCTTTGTATGTCTCCAGTCCATCACCGTAGGCGAAGAATCGTGTAACGAGCTCTTCTCTCTCGCGCTCCAATAACAGTTTCTTGGATAGCGGCGCAAGTTTGACAAAGGTGGGCTCTTTGGCTAGTGAAATCACAAGGTCGAGGAAAGCACCTCCTAACGCACCTCGACGCACCTCAGCCTTGTTCGCGACCTTGCTTCCTGTGTTAATTCGATCAAAAAGATCGAATCGTGCTTGCTCATCGGCGTGTTCATTGAGCACGATCCCCCTAATGGAACGGTTCTTGATTTTTCGTTGCCGAGATTCGGGGAGATCTTTGAATCGAAATCCGGTCAGTAGCGACAATTCTTCCAAGTCACCTAGGGGAAAGTCCCCAAGAACGAACTCCTCAATCGTTCTAAGGCGCTGTGAACCATCAACAATTTCAAGCTTACCTGTTGACGGGCTTTCCCAAAAGAACAGGAAAGGGATCGGAAGCCCCATCAATACCGACTCAATGAACCGGGATTTGCGCTCTGGTTCCCATGTGAACTCGCGCTGGTAGGTCGGAATCTCGAAATCTCCATTCTGCATCTTTTGGGCCAGAAGCTCAATGGAATATTCCGTCAGATAGAACTCAATTCTCTTTGTGTGTTCAAAAATCTGTACCTCAGCATTAGCAACATCCTCATCAGTAAACTTACAATGGTTTTCGTCGATCATCTTTGAATATCCTCTTGTGGTTCATTCAAGTTATAATCCGTGACTTTAGTCTAGGGACTGTCTATTCCAGCCTCACTTGGGCGCCCCACAAATCTTGCGGGAGAAATACTCTGTCGGTGGGTAGGGGAGCAACTGGGGCCGTGAGGGTAAATTGACCCGCTTCAATTTGCTGCTTCAATTCCAATGCTACTTGCCGGGAGAGAAACATACTCGCAAGGGGGGCGGCCCGCACTGGTTTGCCCTCTATCAGGATGCGGCCAGTCTTTAATTGAGCATAGCTGACTAAACCGAAGGTGGGACGAACGCGCCGGGGGATAGAGAAATCTACCACCGGCGCTACTATTTTTTTGTCGGATACTGCACAGTGGGCGACGACTGTTTCGTTTAAGACGGGAAAGGGGATGCCGACTCCCAGCATCAGGGATGGGCCGTAGTTTTTGAAGTAGCAGCCGCGCACCCATTTGGAGTTCATCTGTTTGGCGTCGCCGATTAGTGCGAGGGTGGCGGCCGGGCCGATGGGGGTGCGGTTGGGCTGGCGTTTTTGCAGCGGGAAGTGCTGGGTTCCTTCCCAGGTGATGTAGCCCTGAGCGCCTCCTAGGAAGATGCGGGTGCCGATGCCGATGATTTCGAGGTCGGGGTCGTTGAGCAGGGGAGACATGGCTCCAAGGTTCGAGTAGACCGCGTTGCCGAGGTTTGGTTGCAGGGGGCCGAGGTAGGTGAACAGCGGGCGATCGCCCCCATTGACGCCAACAATAAAGTTTTGATATGCGTTGCGGGGATTGAATAAATAAAACTGGTTGATGGTATCGCGGGTAATCGTGGTTTCAAAGGAGGCGCGGGGGTAGCAGTCTGTTACTTGTCCGAGGGCGCGCAACTGCACGGGTTTGCCGGCTATTAAGTCTTCGATGACGTGTCCGCCGCCCCGTTCGCGGGATTCTTCGCCGTCTTCGGCTACTTGGGTGGCTCCCAGATACAGGTCTACTGCCCCGAAGCCGGAGTAGGCTAAAACGCCGTCTAGCCAGCACTGGCGGATTTTTATCGGCGGGTCGGTATGGCCGAGGTTGATGATTGCACCGGAGGATTCCATGGGCTCGAAGGTGCCGGTGGTAATCACATCGACTTCTTTGGCTGCTTGGGTAATGCTGGTTTCTTGAACTCTAGTTTTGAGTTCTTCGATTGTCCAGACTGTAGCTTTGCCCTGGCTGATTTTATCGTTGATTTCGTCGATCGATCGCATAAGACTATTTTAGATTTTAGATTTAGATTTTAGTGTGATGGAATGTCGATCGACCGAATGCAGTTTTGGCGATCGACCTCCTTATTGGTCTTTGCTATAAATTAGCTACAAACTCTGTGTTTGCAATTGCTGCCTCACCCACAGCCACCAATACCGGACAATAGCATTATCGTCCTTAGTTTCTGAGATTTGTACTAAATAATTCAGCAAGGTTGCAGGCATAATTGGAAATGCGAGACTGTATTCGCAAAAAATATATCCGGGATTTTGAATCTGGTAAATTGGACAGTTCCTCCCCTAGATCGCCCAATTTCACTAATTCCTAACTGCTGATAAATTGATAATCGATTCAAGGATACACTGGTAAGATCGACTTTAATGACTAAGGCGGGCGGCGCCTCGTTTGAAATTCCCAATTTTTTACCGATAATACTCTCAATATTTTGAAGAGAAAAACATGAATCTTGTTCTGCAGCTTGTTGTTAATCGGAGCGATTTCAACTCGTCGAACTAAATCCTTTAACTCTCAAGTCTAACTCTTAAGTTAAAGCGGTAACTCTGCGTTTCAGCACGCAATTTATGTTTTCGTGCAACTCGGACGGTATCATGATTTCTAGCAATTCTCTACTGTAAGCAAAGTTAGAGGATCTGCGGTCTCTAGATGCTGCCAATAATGTCCGATCAGTTTGCCAACTGATATTTGGTAAAACCACTCTGTGAGTAGTGTTTAAACGTGGATTATCAAGAAGTGCAACAGTCATCCTCGCTCGAATTCAATTATTGATTTTCAGGAGTGTGGCTTTCTGTATTATTTGGGATTTCTAATTTTTGTTCTGGCAGGCTTTCTGGCTTGTTATGTGTTACTCCTAAAGATTCGTACTCCTGGTGAATAGCGGTATCGATCGCTGCTAACTTTCTGGGATGAGTGTCCCACTGGTTGAGAATGTCTTTAATCAAAACTTCTCTAACCCAAACTTGAGCGACAACGGTGAGAGGAAGGGCAAGTAATAGTCCTAAAAACCCAAAGAAAGTGGCAAAGAATACTTGAGCTATTAAGGTAACAGCCGGCAGTAGCGCTACTTGCTGCGCCATAACGTAAGGGGTGAGGAGGTTGCTTTCAAATTGTTGAATTAGAAAGTAGAGGATAAGCACAAAACCGGATTTTAAGGGAGAGTCTAAAAGTGCGATCGTCACTGGGGGAATGACACTCAAACCGGGTCCTATATTGGGTATTAAGTTCAGCAAACCAGCTAAAACAGCGTGAGCTAGAGCTAGGGGAACTTGTAATACTGACAAACCAATTAGGCTGAGAAAAGTGATGACGCTCATGCTAATTAAAGCACCGATTACCCATCTGCCGAGGGCTATTTCGCATTCATCTAAGATTCCCTCGATTCGCCGCCGATAAAAAGAGGGAAATAGTTGGATAAATCCTTTGCGGTAAGATAAAGGATCTGCTAATGTCATTAAGGTCAAAACTATGACTAGCAAAAAGCTGAGAATAACGCCTAAGGTGTTGCCTACAAAAGCTCCTGCGCCGCCGACGAGTTGATTGAATAGGGGTTGCAGTTGTTGGATAATGTCGTTAATATCAAGATTCGGTAGTCGCTGACCAATTTGTCCAGAAAAGCGAGCTTCAATCTGATCGATCCACTCA
The DNA here is from genome assembly GCF_036704615.1 of Microcoleus sp. K4-B3. Classification (NCBI taxonomy): domain Bacteria; kingdom Bacillati; phylum Cyanobacteriota; class Cyanophyceae; order Oscillatoriales; family Microcoleaceae; genus Microcoleus; species Microcoleus sp. K4-B3. Next base: position 18,852 of record NZ_JAUBSF010000047.1, on the reverse strand, counting down.
TTTAACCTTGCTATTCCTTGAGGGGCTCTTTGGGTAAGTTGTTGAAACTGTTGGGCAAAGGGTGGTACAATGATTAGGAATAATCCTACGAAGATCAGGACTAGGAAGCTAACTGATAAGAGTACGGCGATCGATCTTTTGAGTCCGAATTTTTGCAAGTAGCGTGCTAGTCTGTTTAAGGCTGTGGCTAAGACGACGGCGGCAAACAGCAGCAGTAGGGCCTGCCTGATTTGCCACAGGATGTAACAAGATGCGATGAGGGCTAATAAGCCCATCCACTGTCCTAGCTTCATTAGATTTTAGATTTTAGATTTTAGATTGAGGAATAGGGTATTGGGAATTGCTGCTGGCTAATTGCTTTGCAGCCCCGAAGCGATGAATCGCATCTCTACAAGATACCTTAGATGCGGGCGATCGTATCTTTAATCAGATACCCCTACTCGGACATCAGCATAAGCAGCCTCCTCAATTCCCTTTTGCGAACACCTGCTGCGCTGTCAGCTTCAATTCTGGGAAAGTTGGGGACTCAATAGAATCGCTTTCTCTGAACAGTTTTACTTGGTACTCGCCGTCAATTAGTTGGTAAACCGAAAAAGTTGGTTGCTTGGGGTTGCCGATGAACCGTCTGCCGCCCAATCCTAGATAGTCTATAATCCAATATTCCTGAATACCCATTGACTCATATGCCTCAAGCTTTAGGGCATAATCATCACCCCAATTAGTGTTAGTTACCTCGACGATTAGCGGGACTGATGAACCCATTGTGATAATTGATGATTTCTCCCATCGCGGCTCGTTTCCAATGGTTTGTTCGTTGAGTACAATAATATCTGGTTCATATCCGGATTCCTCGCGCATGGGTTTGATGACGCATTCTTTGGGGATGAAGTAGGGCAAATTGAGACGCTCAATCTCTATTCCGACTTTCAGTGCGGTAAAACCGGCCACTTTAGAATGTTTACCTGTTGCTTTTGGCATCTCAACAATTTCTCCATTGTGCAGTTCGTAGTGGTGTTCTGAATTTTCAGGATACCAGTCAATGAATTCATCGAATGTTACTAATTCAGGTATGATTTGAATCATGGTGAGTGGCTTTAGTTTGGTTGCGATAGCTGTACAGGGCTGGGATTTGTGGTGAGTAATAGCCTTTTGGGTCGAGCAGAATAATATTATCTCCAGGCACGTCTAGATCGATCCCACATCTTGATTCTGTCTTAATTGTGTCTCTAATACTGCTGTTGCCGTGCTCGCCAGCCGAGGATCGCAGCTAGGATGATACTGGGGGTAAAGACGGCGATTAGGGCGTTGAGGTCGGTAGAGGGTATGGATAAGCTAGGCCCTGCGTACTTGATGGCCAGGGAAAGTGCGGCGGAAAGGGTGAATACTTTGAGGATGGGGCTGATGTTGGTGTTCATGGACGTGGTAGTTGGTTGGGCGATCGGTTTTCAGACTATTATTGCAAGTATGTGTTGCCGGTGGGCGGGCGATCGGTTATTTTCTGAGATACTAAGGTAATTTGCCAGCGTTGAGTGTAATTGAAAATGGATCACCAAAATTTAGAGTTAATAGAAAACATTCGCCAGCAATTTGATAATACTCCTTATCCCAGAATCCCGCTGGAACAATCTCCAAAAGACAACAGTGAATGGCTCTACCTTCATAATCTTGTAACTGCTTACTACTTCAGAAATAGAAGAGTTATTAATACAGAAGGTAAAGTTATCCTCGATGCCGGATGCGGCACCGGTTATAAATCCTTGGTTTTAGCTATAGCAAATCCGGGAGCGAAAATAGTAGGCATCGATTTATCAGAAGAATCTGTGAAACTAGCTGAGAAACGTTTACATTATCATGGGGTTGCTAATGCAGAGTTTTATGCTTTGAAAATAGAAGATTTGCCAACTTTAGGGTTACAGTTTGACTATATCAATGCTGACGAAGTTCTGTATCTCTTGCCCGATACTATTGCTGGATTGCAAGCGATGAAGTCAGTTCTCAAACCTGATGGCATCATCCGCACAAACCTTCACAGTTCAAATGGTAGGGCCGGAGTATTTCGCGCTCAAGCTGCTTTCAAAACAATGGGATTAATGAATGGATCTCCGGGAGAAGTGGAGATAGAAATAGTCCGAGAAACAATGGAAGCTTTACAAGATGAAGTAGGGCTTAAGGCATTCACCTGGAAGGCCGATCGCGCGGATGAGGCATGGATTATGGTTAACTATTTATTAGTGGGTGATAAAGGTTGTACCATTCCTGAAGTGTTTGCAATGTTGAGAGGTGCGGATTTAGAGTTTATCAGTATGGTGGCTTGGCGCAGGTGGGAGTTGATGGATTTGTTCAAAGATCCAGATGATTTACCTCCGTTTTTGGCGATGAGTCTGCCAGAAGCTTCTCTGGAAGAGCGACTGCATTTATTTGACTTGTTACATCCCCTGCACCGTTTATTTGATTTCTGGTGCGGCAATCCCGATCAAACTCAGGCTTTTGTTCCCGTTGCGGAATGGACGGAAGCTCAATGGCGGGAAGCACGGATACACCTGCACCCTCAACTGAGGACTTCCCAGATTAGGGAAGACTTGAGTAATTGCATTGACAGCCAGACGCCGTTTGAGATTAGCCGTTATATTATTGTGCCAACTCTAGCGCCGGTGGCGATCGATACTGCAATGGCAGCTTGCTTGCTACCTCTTTGGGATGGGCCGCAGTCTGTGGTGTCCCTGGTGGAACAGTGGCTCCAAATCCGCTCGCAGATCGGTGTTAACCTAGAGTCTGTTAGTGATGAGACTGCCTTTGAGGAAGTCAAGAAACTGTTGATTAGGCTGGAAGTCTTTCTGTATTTGCTTTTGGAGCCTTAGAGCCAGGAGTTGAGAAAAAAAAATGTGTGGGGTGATATTAAAGCGCCAATAACTGGGTAAGTTACATATAAGAGTTAGAAATCGAGCATTTCACCCCTCAAGGAGAAACAAATTATGAAGACTGAATTTAAAGCCAAGTTCCTGCAACACATCAACAAAAGAAGACAGGATAAAGGTTTTACACTGATTGAACTGCTGGTTGTTATCATCATTATCGGTATTCTTTCGGCTATCGCTTTGCCCGCGTTCCTCAACCAAGCAAACAAAGCCAAGCAGTCTGAAGGCAAACAGTATATCAGTTCAATTAACAAGGGTCAGCAGGCTTACTACGCAGAGAATACTAAGTTTGGGACTGACGTTACCACTTTGGGTCTAGGCCTCAAAACTTTAACCACTAACTATAGCTACGCTGTAACAGGTGCGTCAAGCACAGCTGACGCCACTGCAAGCCCCACTAATCCTGCGGCTCTCAAAGGATATGCCGGGGGAGTAGGTTTAGTTGATGCAGGCGAGGCAAAAACCACGCAGAGCATACTTTGCGAGACAACTGGTGTTGGTGCTCCTACTGCCGCTACTTATACTGCGAGTCAGGTCAACTGTGCAAATGGCAGCATGACACAAGTTACCAAGTAATTGCCGAGCCTAATAAGCATTGTTTCTTAACGGGAGCGGGTAGGACTCTGTGTGCTACCTGCTTTTGTCTATTGTGTAAAAACTGTTTTAAACATCTTGGTCTATGGTTTCTAGTGATTTATCGGCTGTAGAATCAGATTGGCAGCAAAAAACGGATCAATTGCTGCTTCAAGGCAATTACGTTCAGGCTGCGAAGCTTTATGAACAAGCAATTGAAGACGAACCAAGTGTCAAGTCCTATTACTGGCAGTTAGGATTGATGTTGCTGTTGCAGGGACAAGAGGTAGAAGCTCAGACTACTTGGCTGTTGGCTGTGGCGGATGGAGAATCTCAAGAAATAGATCGGTGGAGTGAGGAACTAATAGAGGTTCTGCAAACCGAGGCGGATAGACAGCGGGATCTGGGTGACTATAGGGTGGCTTGGGCAATTCGGCAGCACATCAGGGAAATTAATCCTACAGATATCAACAACCTGTTGCATTCGATCGGGCTGTCCACCATGCTTGAGACATATACAGGAGAGGAATTGATAGATATTGGCGTCATTGAGCTGCTTAAGTCTGAACAAGCTAACAGCGTAGACTTTGAGCTATTGATGCAAGTGTTGAAGAATGTTCTAGACAGAGCTCCTTTTTATCCGTCATCCTTTGACTTGACGGAAGCTAGTACAGCCCATGTCAAAGACCCCCTAACTTTTTTAAGGATTTTAATACCCTTTGTTTATAAAATTTCTTACTCGGCAAAGCAAGTTGAGTTGGCAGCACGCTTTACTGAGTTAGCCTTGCGTGTGTCTCCTCAAGATCCAGAAATACTAGGTACTTTATCTTCTTTTTATCAAGATTTTAGCGAACATTCTAAAGGAATAGAAACTGCTAAGTTGTGCTATTCATTCATGGGAGGATTAGCAGATAAAGTTTATGCTAATTTTTTGATAATGCGCGGTTTGATGGGAGCTGGTGGCTATTGGGATGAATTTTGTTTAGCCTTAGACACACAGAAATCCCTATTAGCGTCTTTGATAAAAGAGCAACCGACATCCCTGATTCAGAGTGCTACTATCCGTTTATTTATTTGTGTATTTTTTTTCCCATACTTTCAGGATATCCCACAGGAAAATATACAAATTCGCCGTCAATTAGCTCAGCTTGCTCAGTTAAATGTTGAAAATTATGCAAAGGAGAAGGTGGAGAAATGTCGCCAGAAGCGATCGCCCCTTCTCAAGATTGATCCTCCTAGTAAACGTTTGAAGATTGGATATCTCTCTCATTGCTTGCGCAGCCATTCTGTGGGGTGGTTAGCCCGGTGGGTGTTTGAGTACCGAGATCGAGATCGCTTTGAAGTAAATGCTTACCTGCTTGGCTCTGAAATGAGCCACGACAAGTTAGAAGATTGGTACATTAGCAAAGTTGACAAAGCTTATAAATTAGGATTAGATAGTCATGAAGCTGCTGATAAAATTTATGAAGATAAAATTGATATTTTAGTGGATCTCGATAGTATAACGCTGAGTAATTCTTGTGAAATTATGGCCATTAAACCAGCACCTGTTCAGGTGACTTGGTTGGGTTGGGATGCGTCGAGTGTGCCAACTATTGATTACTATATTGCCGATCCTTACGTTTTACCAGAATCGGCTCAAGACTACTATACGGAAAAAATCTGGCGTTTGCCTCAAACTTACATAGCAGTCGATGGTTTTGAGGTTGGGGTTCCAACCCTGCGACGCGATCACTTGGATATCGGCAGTGATTCTGTGATTTATCTTAGTGCTCAGAGGGGATATAAGTATCACCCCAATACCGCACGTCTGCAAATGCAAATTCTTAAAGAAGTACCAAATAGTTACTTTTTAATTAAAGGTTTGGCGGATCAAGAATCAATCAAAAAGTTTTTTGTCGAAGTAGCTGAATCAGAGGGAGTGGGAGCCGAGCGCCTGCGATTTTTAGGATTTGCAGGCGCGGAGGCAGAGCACCGAGCTAATTTGGGCATTGCAGATGTGGTACTAGATACCTATCCCTATAACGGAGCTACAACAACAATGGAAACGCTGTGGATGGGTGTTCCTATAGTAACGCGAGTTGGAAAGCAGTTTGCTGCCCGCAACAGCTATACGATGATGATGAATGCTGGTATTTCGGAAGGGATTGCTTGGACTGATGAAGAGTATGTAGAATGGGGTATTCGCTTGGGGAAAGACGCAGCTCTGCGCCAGCAAATATCCTGGAAACTGCGGCAGTCACGACAAACGGCTCCGCTATGGAATGGCAAGCAATTTACGCGAGAGATGGAAAAAGCATACGAGCAAATGTGGCAGATATATCTGGACAAAAATCATTGATGGTGCTGATTCCAGTGAGTAGTTTGTGCAGCAACTCGCTGCACAAATTCGCTACATTCATGAGTAACTCTCCTTCATAAAAAGGTCTAATTCTAATGAGGGAATCTTGTCGGCTTTTGCGTGAGCGATAGCTTTTTTATTCTCATCCTCCAATAAAATTCGACCGTAAAGTTGAGGTATCAAAGCTGACCACTGAATTTCGGTCAACTGTCCAATCAGTGAAATTTCTGGCCCGTCGGAAACATCTAAATCTTCTTCCATTAAAAGACTCATCGCAACGCTAGATAAAGCGAGATTAGCATCTTCGTCAGAAATGTTACTATTGTCTACCACGAGAGTCATTTTGCTTTTGTCTGGGTGAGTTGCGATCGATCTCACCACTCGTTCCAATTCTAAACCCAGAGACTCTTCTGGCTGCGTCCAATCTGGAAAAACAATTAGATTAATATCTTTCAAGTTTAAACGCACTAGAGTTGCGTCAATCAGTGCTGAACTAATCGTTTTCGCCATTTTTGACCAAGAGAACTTTTTAGCTTGTTCCAACCCAGCCGCAATTAATGAGTTGCGAATCTTCGGTTTTTGTACCTCGCAAAGTGCATTAGCCAATCCATCAACATCATCATCCTTCACATATAATGCAGCTTCGCCTGCGACTTCTGGAAGAGAAGAATTAGGACAGGTAATCACTGGACAACCGCAAGTTATCGCTTCAAGAATAGGTAAGCCAAAACCTTCATACTTTGATGGGTAAACTAAGGCGAGCGCACCTGAATAAGCTAGTCTCAACTCCTCATCATTAAGTTGCAGCTTGTGAATTACAGTACCTGAAGTATAAGCTCTAAATTCTGGTTCTAATAACACTCCACTCCCTGTACACACAATTTCAAAGCCTTGTTTGCTGGCAAGTTGACCAAAAGCTTGAAAGAATAATCTAATATTTTTATAGTCAGACCCACTTCCGACAGAAATAAAGTATGGTTTGGATATCCCATACTTGGTTTTAAAATCATTAATATCTTCTTGGCTGGCTGGTGAAAAAATCTTTGAAACTCCACAATGAGCAACTGTTACCAACTCTGAAGAAATATCAGGAAAGAACTCTATCAGGTCACGAGCCGTATTTTCTGAAATTGAAATGTATGCAGATGCGTGGCGAATAGCATAGTGCTTTTCTTGCCACATAGGTTCATTAAAATTTGCCCCTAAAACTTCAGGAATCATGTCATAAGCAATGAAGACAGAAGGGGTTGATAGTGGCGTTGTATAGTAAGTCGAGATAAATAAATCTGCACCTTCTTCATCGCAGATTTGCTGTAACATTTCCCGGTCAGCCTCAGTTTTACTATAATCATAAGCAGGCACGGTGCAATACATAATTCCCGGAACTTTTGGCGATGTCCCCACCCTATCCAATACAATTATGTGCTTGGCAAAACCATTTTCTGCCCATTCTTCCAGTAGCGACCTCCAAACACGGGAAATTCCTGTTTTGTACATTTGAAAGAATACACCGTCAACCAGTATTGTTAACCCGCTTCGCGAGTCGCCGTCCTCTTCTATTTGAGCAAGTTGTATCTTTGCTGCCTGTTGAATATTAGTAATTTTGCTAACAGCTTTTAAGAAGTCATTCTGTAAAAGTGACACCTTATTAACGGCGGTTAATTCTCCTTTTGCTAATTGTTGAAATAAATCTTCCGGCAATTTTTTTTCTGTCAGTAAGTGCAGAGACGAACCATTTGAGTAGAAATTGAGATTGAATTTAGTAGCAATTATGGAAAGAGCTTTAGCTGTGTAAAGAGAAACGTGCTGACCTTCATGAAGGACGTAGTACCACCACTCATCAGGTTTAGGATTGCTTTCTGGCAGCAATTCTGTGCTCAGTAAAATATTTCGGGAAATTTTCAACAATTCTTCCAGCTCATCTATGGGGTGAACCAGATGCTCAAATACTTCAAAAGCCGTCACTAATTCAAATTGGTTATTGGCGGCTGCATCAATCTCAAATCCTTGAGCAAATATATTTTGACAAAATTTGTCTAGCCAGTAAAAGTCAAATCCCGCATCTCTCATCAGCCTGACAAATAGACCGTAGCCGCCACCGTAGTCGAGAAATCTTGACTGATGATTAAAGAAGTTAAATAATAAATGTTGGGTTATTTGTGAAAATGACAAATTTCTGAACGCTAAGCCAACATCACTGCTCGCTATTGGCTGAGAATAAGCTTCCTCTAACCAGTATGGTTCCTCAGTCTGAACAAATCCGCAGTTTGAACATTGAAAATAATCTACATCATATTTACCCATAACTTTACCTAGGGCAAAATGATGGGAATTGGATTCGCAAACTTTGCATTTAAGCGGCATATAACATAGTAAATTTTTAACTTATTGTAACTATTAGATCTATTTTTTCCCTTCCATTTGCTGTCGCGCTTGTCCTAAAAGCTCCTTATAATCCGCCCGATCGGGATTTAGCTTCACCAACTTTTCCAAAGGCTCGATCGCCCCCACCTTATTATTCATCTGCAAGCGCACATTTGCCAAGCCCTCCAGAGCCGTCTGATTCTGCGGTTCTCGCTGCAAAACCGTCTCATATCCCCGTTCCTGCGCCGCCAGCAAAGATTCCTGAGAAACAGCCACAGGCGTCGGCTTTTGTTGGTGCTGGCTGCTCAAACCGCTGCTGAACAGACTAAAAATACCAAAAATCGCAGAACCACCAAACGAAACCATTGATACTAACGCAAAAATCTGCTTAATTCGATCGCCCTTATTAACTGGACGAGGGCTAGATTTTTTCTGTATACTTTCCATTGCTAACTCTTGGCCTCGCTGTTTTCCCGGTACTCAATAAGCGCCTATATCTAGATTGCCCAAGTTCGATCGCAAAACGATCGCCCCTCCCAATTTAAAATTTTCGCTAAAACCACTTACACATCAACCGATATTTGTCAAGCAAATTCAACCAATTGTCTGGTTCACAAGCGGGCCGATATTGTCACAATTATCCTATAATTTTGCAAAGACGCGCTTGGACGCAGTATTTGCGGTACTGCGTCCAGACGACTTCTCCAATGTTGTCAACCCAACACAGGGAGCAATACAATTATGCCAAATAATCCAAACTGGTTGCGTTACGATCCAGACGAAGACAAATCTCGACACGCAGCAGCCGACGAAGCTTGTTGCTATGAGATGCAAAGAAAATATGGTTGGAAACTACTTGACATAGAGGAAATTGATACAAACGGTCTAGAAGTTGATTGTGTTTTTCGAGGTCAAACAGAATTTCCCAAATCATTCTACGACACAGAAAGAGAGGACGACGATGCATAAATACATTATTTTCCGAGCCGAACCGAGAACTCCTGGGTGGAAAGATAGAAAATTCCAGCACACTCAATCATTAACTCGCATTTTAACCGAACACTTTGACTCTTCTGATGGGCCTATTCCTGAAGTTGGCTATCGTCCCCCAGAGTTTGTTCGTGTGGAAGCAGAACACGATCCAACTCGGCACGGTTACAGCACTCATTACCGCACAAGCGATTGGGAAGTTGCGCGGGTTGAGACTTATACTCCCGATATTCCGATCGGTGAATTTGATATGGTAGTAATCTGCTATTGCCAATATTCCCCTATTGATGCTCCCCTCAAACCCATGCCCGAACGTCAAGTTTCTGTCGATTCCTTTAGAGGTGATAAGGAAGCTTATCAACGTTGGTTAGAGTCTCAAAAAGGCAAAGAATACACTGAAGTTTAGGAGTTCCAGCTCTTATAGGGACACGGCCCAGGGTAACTGCCTACGGGGAGCGCGATCGGGGTGTACTTCATCAACAACGTTGAATCGTTGCTAGATACCCGACTTCTTTAAGAAGTCCGGGATACTTATTATCTATTTTTGGCTACAAATCCCCATCGATCGCCCTTTTGAATTCCTTAATGGCCTCAACATGACTCGGCATATTAACACACCTGACGAGTAAACCAATATCGAGTTCTGGGAGCAATTGGGAACTTGCAATCTCTTCGTATGCTTGCTGTCTGAGAGCATACAGAGACAGTCGGCTGTTTTCCCAAAACCAGACTTCAGGGATTTGCAGCCGTTTGTAAGCCTCTAGCTTATCAATTCCGCCGCTAGTGACGACTACTTCGATCGCTAAATCTGGACGTTCTCTGTCAGCACCCAATTCGTAAGATTTGTCTGCTTCACACTTCACCAGTCGTGATTCATTTTCTAAAGTCAGAGACTCCGTAGGGGTGAAATCGATTCCTGCCGCCATCATGTAAGTTTCTACCAACGCACCGATACGTCCCTTGGCTGTTTCGTGTTTTCTTCCAGGCATTTTCTGAATCTCCAGTATCCCATCTAAAAATGACAGCCGAACCCCTGGAATATCCAGCATCGGTTCTAAGGTTTTGAATTGTTCCCAGGTTAACCCTGGAAATAGCAACGGCCGATCTAATTTCTCTTCTAATGTTGTTGCAGTCATCCCCATCGCTCCTTAATTGTGGTTATTTTTAATCTCAAACGTCCTTGCTGACTCGATTGTGCAATCAAAATGGGATTGGATTAAGGGATTAAAGGTCTATCGACCTCCCACACCTTCAAATGCCATCAGGATCGATACCCTGACTTCTCAAGTATGCCATTAGTCGATCGGCGCGCTGGCGTTCCTCTTCGGCGCGCTGGCGTTCCTGTTCCACCCGTTCCGCACCCCACAGCAGCAAATTGCCATTCTCATCCCACCAACGCAACCAATAACCCGTTCTCTGAGATTTTTTACCTTCCCAAACCCCCAGAAATAAACCCATTGATTCTATCCAGAATCGCTGATTAGCATCCGGTTCTTGCAATTCGTATTCTCCAGAAGTCGAGAGTCTGTACACTTCCAACACTCCCGATTTAGGTTCAAAAATTACATAAATCGGTATTTGCAAAATTCGCTCATAAAACCGCCATTTTCCGTAAGGATATGTCGGTTTATTTGAATATTCACTACCGTCAGTATCCGATAAAAATTCCATCACTACAGCAGGTACTTCTCCCTCAGCATTGCGCGTATAACTGCGGCGAACTTCTCCTGGTTCTGCTGGCAATACCGAGGGAACGTACACCCAATCCGGTGCTTTTACTACTGTTTTGTCGTTAACTTTGGCACAGAGTCCAAAATTGGAAGCTATTAGCATTGAAGCTAGGATAAATCCTGCGAGATCCAAGGCTTCTCGGAGGGCCGCGGCTAAAAGTGGTTGGTCGATGTTTTCCACAGGATCGTCGGGTAATTTAAAGTCATCTGGCAATTTTTCCCAAGTTACAGTATACAGAGTTTTGGTTTCTGTCGATTTCGATAATGTTTGCGTCATTGGTTTTCCTTGTTTTGATTGAAAGAGTTTTTTGTTAATAGGATTTGGACAATAACTTTAATGCCCGGTGCGCACTGCTAACTAATCGTAGGGTGTGCTTCGGGGGAAAATTCTGAGTCTGTGGTCGCCACATTCTGACAGTAAACGCACCCTAAAATAACTACAATAACTTAGTAAATAGAAAAAAATCCGAACCGGGCAATAATTTCGTTTATTGAATTATACCATGTTTTAAGGGGTATTTTCTGACTCAACTTGTTCTACTGACCTTGCAGTTTGAGAAGGTATAACATGAAATTTGGGCAGTTTTTCCAAGCGAGGAAATCCAGGCTCTACTGATGGATTTCTGGCAGTTTTACTCGCATTTACTTTCTCAGAAAGGGGAGCTAATGTTTGAGTGACTTTAACTTGCTGTCGCAGTTGTTCTGTCGAACCCAACAAGCCTCCCAATCCGTTGAACAACCTGCGAATATTGTTGCGGAAAGCCGGATCTCCTGTCAAATCATCCACGTCGGAAGTAATTTTCTGCACGTTCTGAAATGTAGCTCGTGCAGAATCTAGAGTTTGCTGCAATAATAGCAAAGTGGCTGGATTGTTTACCTGGCTGGATAAATCTCGCAAATTACCAGAAGCTTGGGCAGCATTCGCTGATAAAACTTCTAAATTGTTCAGCAATTGTCCTTGGTTGATGCGATTAATTGTTGGACTCAAACTGCTGACAGCTACCCGCAGTTCCTGACTGCTTTGATTGATGTTATTCAGAGTTGAAACTAAACTGGCGCGGTTGGTAGCTACTAAAGAATTGACTTGGTTGGCTGTTAATGTAATTTGATTGGCTGCTTGAGTTACTGAATTAGCAGAATTTATCACAGATGCAGATACGGCTTTTGTGGAAGTGTCCGCCGTAGCTGCTACTTTAGAAATATCAGCGGAGACTCCTGTAATTTCCCCTTTTAGTGATTGATTTAAATTGCTGGCTTCTCCCTTTAATGATTGATTTAAACTGATGACTTCTCCCTTTAATGATTGATTTAAACTGCTGGCTTCTCCCTTTAATGATTGATTTAAACTTGCTATTTCGGTTTTTACCGATTGATTCAATGTCCCAATGTCTCCCCTGACAGATTGATTTAAATTTTTGATTTCTACTTTGGCAGTTTGAGTTAAATTCGATAAATCTTGAGTGAGTTTAGCTGCACCTTTAGCTGTGTTGGCTGTATTTTCTGCCAGGGATTTAATATTGTTGAACAGCGCGGGGTCGGTGTAGAAATTAGCTAGGCGGACTGTGGATCGAATAAGTTCGTCGATAGTGACTCCTGCTTGACCTTTTAAGCGCGAATTTTGGCAGATAATCTCTGGGGGACAGTCGGCACTAACGGGATTGGCGGTAAGTAACGATTCTGGCAAAATCGAGTTGGGGGTAATGTCGATCGACGATTCGCCAATTAAACCCGATTTATTCGCTTCGATCACCACATCCCGGGGAATCACTAAAGTACCGGGGGCAATCTCTAGCGTCACGTCTACGCCGTTGGAACCCGGTTTGAGGGCGGTAATTTTACCGACTGCAACTCCGCGATACCTGATGGGCGTGCCTATTTGCATTCCTTGGGCGCTGGCAAATTCTACGGCAAATTTGTAGCTGCGGTTGCCTACCTGCACGCCCCGCAGCCAGAGCACTAAGCCGCCAAATAAACCGATTCCTACTAAAATTAAGAACCCGACAGAACCTTCTCTTACAGTTCGCGATCGCATATTACCTCATTAGTCATTAGTCATCAGTCATTAGTCATCAGTCATTAGTCATCAGTCATTAGTTGCTAGTTGTTAGTCATTAGTTGTTAGTTGTTAGTTGTTAGCACTCAGTTATTGCTCGTGATTTTTAGGGCATGCTCCGATAGAGTGTATGTAGGAGTTTAATTGAGGAGCTAAGTCATTAATGATTGCTGTGAATATATTGACTTGTTCAAGAGTTAAAAGGTTTCGAGTGTAAGCTCGTCTAAACCAATGTTGAGTTTCATATAAAGAACCTCTAGCTATCTTGACAAAACGTTTATTGTCTTGATAGCTGCCTCGTCCGACTCCTTCTGCTATGTTAGCACCGATGCTATCGGCTGAACGGACAATTTGTTGGTCGATCGTATTTTTGGCAAATGGCTCCCAAGTGTTAACAGCTTTCCAAATTTCATCAGCTAGTCGTTCTGATAATTTATAAACCCGCAATTCCTGAAAACTTTTTGTAGCCATATTACCCTCGAATTTAATAACTAATGACTGCTGACTAATGACTAATAACTAATGACTAATGACAATTGACTATCCAATCACTTGAATTGGGCCAGTAACGCTGCCGCTAAAAAATTGTCGGATCAGTAAATTATCTGTTGATGCAATATCGCTGACAGTTCCCTCCCACTGCACTTTGCCTCGATAGAGAAACACGATGCGATCGGCAGTGCGGCGGATGGTACTGTCTTGGTGAGTGACGATCGCATAAGTGCTGCAAACACCGTTAGCAGCCTGCAAGTCGCGGATTAAATCTTCAATTACCGTCGAAGCGATCGGATCTAAACCCGCCGTCGGTTCGTCGTACAGCAAAACCTCTGGATTATCTCTGTCATTATCGGGATTCGCCATGATGGCGCGGGCAAAACTTACCCGCTTCCTCATTCCCCCAGACAACTGCGCCGGATAGCGTTCGCCAATTCGCGGCAAACCCACCATCTCTAACTTCTCCTCCACCAATTCCCGAATGCGGCGGCGCGGCAGCTTAGAATGCTGGTACAGTAAAAAACCGACATTCTCCTCCACCGTCAGCGAATCAAACAAAGCCGCTTGCTGAAACACCATCCCAATTCCGATCGGATCTGCCACGTCGTCCACCCATCCGACCCTGCGCTGTCCCTGAACGAAAACCTCCCCGGCATCCGGGGCCAACAAACCCGCAATTATCCGCAAAATCGTAGATTTCCCCGTCCCGGAAGGGCCAATAATTGCCAGGGCTTCTCCCCGATAAATCCTCAGATCGACTCGATCGAGGATCGGGTTCTGCCCGAAGGACTTACTTACCCCCTTGAGTTCGATTAGCGGCTCAGCCATAGGATGTTATCAATAAGTTATCAGTCCCCAGTCATCAGTCTAGCTAATGACTCATGACTCATGACTAATAACTAACGACTTAAATTGACTGCCAGAATCAAAACTCTCTTGTATTGTAAATTTGTCAGCTTGAGCTGTTCCAATACCCTTAAGACTAATTAACCATGTCAATTAGTTCACTTCCTAAAGCCCTCCGCGTCTTGGCTAAAGCCAAGCAGGTTTTTGCCAGTTCCAGAAATCCTTACCCCCCTTCTTTGCGGAACGGGCGAGTTCACCAGTGGTTTAAGTGGTTAGCCCCCGGACTTTTAGTGAAACGGTGGCTGCTGATCAGTGCCAGCGGTGTGGTACTTGCCACTTTGGGTTTAGCGATTTGGACTGGGATGACTCCCATTTTTTTCCTGTTGCAATTGTTGAGAAATTTTTTGGCGTGGATTGCGGAAGTTGTTCCCAATTACGTGTCGGGGCCGCTCATCATTGTTGGCGGGATTTTGTTAATTCTGTGGGGGCAAACTCGCAGTTTGAACTCTATTACTCAAGTGCTGATGCCCGAAGGGAATGAGGAATTGGTCGATCGACTCCTCAACCACCGCCGCTTGCACCGCGGCCCGAAAATTGTGGCAATTGGAGGCGGTACGGGTCTTTCTAATTTGCTCAGGGGATTGAAGGATTACAGTGCCAAAATCACTGCTATTGTCACGGTGGCCGATGATGGGGGGTCTTCCGGGCGGCTGCGGCGGGAAATTGGGGTATTGCCGCCGGGAGACATTCGCAATTGTTTGGCGGCTTTGGCAGATGAGGAAAAGTTATTGACTGAGTTATTTCAATATCGCTTTCAGGCCGGTGACGGTTTGATGGGTCACAGTTTTGGGAATTTGTTTTTGACGGCGATGAGCGACATTGCTGGAGATTTGGAACAGGCGATCGCCGCGAGTTCTAAAGTTTTAGCAGTGAGGGGAGAGGTGCTGCCGGCTACCCTGAGCGACGTTTCTTTGTGGGCAGAACTGGCGGACGGCCGGAGGATTGAGGGGGAGTCCAGCATTACAAAAGCTAACGGAAAAATCATCAAAATTGGCTGCACTCCTGCTAATCCTCCGGCGTTGCCCAAGGTGGCCCAAGCACTTCGGGAAGCGGATTTTATCATTATTGGGCCGGGGAGTCTTTATACGAGTGTTATTCCGAATTTGTTGGTGCCGGAAATTGCTGATGCGATCGCCAACAGCGAAGTTCCGCGCATTTATGTTTGCAATATTATGACTCAGCCGGGGGAAACTGACGGATACAGTGTTGCAGACCACATTCGGGCGATCGACCGCGCTTGCGGCAGGCCGCTGTTCGATGCTGTAGTAGTTCAAGGCAAAGTCCCTTCTGCAAAGGCTTTGATCCGCTATTCTCAGGAGAATTCTTATCCGGTTGTGCTCGATCGAGAAGCCGTAACGCAATTGGGGCGGCGAGTTGTCATCGCCAATGTCATGGATGAAGATCAAAATACGGGTTTAATTCGCCACAATTCTCAAAGGTTGGCGGGAATGTTGCTGCGTTGGTACGGCCGCGCCCAGAACATTTAAGCTGGTGAATGCTGACAGTTGAGTGTTGACTAATTTTATTGGTTATTGGTTATTAGCAGCCGCAAGCGAGTAACAAATAAGTAGGTAGGCGCTGTAAAACACAATTATGTTAAGGATTGTAAAGTATCCACATTCCCTAAGCGTGGCTAAGTTAGCCCTGTTTACATATTGTTACATAGCTCGGTTTAATCCCGCTTACCTACTTAACAAATGATTAAGGACTAATGACTAATTATTGAAATGAAAACTTTGCTTCCAGATTCTGAGGCTACGCGCAAGTTTGGTGTTGCGTTAGGTCGATCGCTCCCCCCAGGCACTATAATCTTATTACAAGGAGATTTAGGTGCGGGCAAAACTACCTTGGTTCAAGGCATCGCTGAAGGTTTAGGAATCTTAGACTCGATCGAAAGTCCTACTTTCACGCTAATTAACGAGTATTTTACAGGGCGAGTTCCGCTGTATCATCTAGATTTGTATCGACTGGAACCCGAAGAAGCGGAGGCTTTGCACTTAGAAAGTTATTGGGACGGGTTAGAAATGGATTTGGGAATTGTGGCGATCGAATGGGCGGAAAGATTGCAGTACAAACCCGAGACTCATTTGCAAATTTGTTTGAGTTATCTAGATAACGGGCGGCAAATAGAAGTAATTGGTAATGGCGACTTATTGGATTGGCAATGGGAAATTTGAGAAAAGCCGATCGAACTTAGATGTTGCACCATTCTCACTCAGCCTTTTCTGAACAGGCAAGATGCCTGTTCCACAAGAAGAAAATTCACTCTTTGTGGAACAGGCATCTTGCCTGTTAAGAGAGAATGGTGTAACATCTCAGCGCGAACTTACTGCGGACGGTTAACACGAATCAATTTACCTCTCAAATTTTCCTCACCAGCAATAGCATCATTGATGCGTGTTGCCAACCTTTCTAGATTTTTATCGTCTGTACACACGATAATACCAGCATGATTTGGTTGTTGAGTGTGCAAGCGAATGAAATGCCGACGATTTTGCGTCATAACCGCCCGATCGTTATTCACAGCAAAGGCTAATACTTCGGGGTCATCATCTCCGGCATTTCCTGCCTCTTGAATAGTCAGGGCATCGTGACCTAAATTTCGCAGCAATGCCACAACAGGAAACGGGAACTGTTCATCTGCATAGAGACGTGCCATAAATTATACTTCCTGCATCATTGCTGCTGCTTCTTCTCGGAGTGCTGTTTCAATTTCTTCTGAGTTAGCCTCAGCATAAGTCCAGACATTTACTAAGTTCGCAGCATTCAAATGAGGATAAAATTGTAGAAGTTCAGCATCGCTTGAACCTTGACGGCGCAAACTCACGAACAGCCAAACTGGAAGTCTAGTTTTGGCAATGCAAGCATCGCCGCCACACACGTCGGGAGTCTTGGTAATTCCCGGCCAGCTATTACTTAAACTTTGGGCTAACAGTCTGATGACTTCAGCTTTCTCAGTCGGAGTTAAGGCCAGGAGTTGTGTTTCTAGTTCTTCGAGGAGCATGGGTAATATCGCCTTTGCGATGCAGGAATACCCAATTATAACACTTGAGTTAAATCAATGCTTACTCAGCGTCAAATGTCAAGGCTTCTCCCCTCATATTTGTATCCAATTTACCATTCTCAAAAACAACTTTTCCTCCCACAACCGTGATCGCAGGCCACCCAGTCAAACTCCAACCTTCAAAAGGACTCCAGCCGCACTTGGTCACCATTTCTTCTCGCACCACCGGGCGGTAATTGTCCAAATCTACTAATACCAAATCGGCATCAAAACCCGGAGAAATCGCCCCTTTTTTTGGAATCTTATAAGCCTTAGCAACTGCCGCCGACATCCAATTAGCAACTTGAGCAACCGTACACCTTCCCTCTACTGCTTGCGTCAGCATCAAAGGCAAAGAAGTTTCGACTCCCGGCATTCCAGACGGCGTATTCGGATAATCTTGAGCTTTTTCTGCTAATGTATGCGGCGCATGGTCGGTGGCGATAAAATCAATTACGCCGTCGAGTAAAGCTTGCCAAAGTATTTGGTTATCGCGGGGCTCGCGCAAAGGCGGATTCATTTGAGCTAAACTGCCAATTTTTTGATAGGCGCTGGTATTTAACAACAAATGCTGCGGCGTAACTTCTGCTGTCACCCAACTCGGTTTTTCCTGGCGCAACAACTCAGCTTCATCCCCAGTTGAAAGGTGCAAAATGTGCAGACGGCGCTGATATTTATGAGAAAGTTTTAATGCTAGCTGAGTTGCTAATAAAGCTGCTTGGTTGTCTTGAATTTGCGAGTGCACGGCAACATCGGAAATCCCGGCAAATTCCTGACGCCTCTGGTTGATTCTAGCTTGGTCTTCTGCGTGCACGGCAATTAGTCGATCGCCCTTCGCAAAAATCGCCTCTAAAGTTGCTTCTCCATCGACCAAAAGCTGCCCGTGCATCGAGCCCATAAATACCTTAATTCCCGGAGTCGGATTCGCAGTCAACAAATCCGGCAAATTCTCGGGCGTTGCACCAATAAAAAAGCCGTAGTTCACCAAACACTTCTCGGCAGCGCGACTTAGTTTATCATCTAAGGCAGCTTGGGTTGTGGTCAGGGGTCGCGTATTCGGCATTTCCAGAAACGATGTCACGCCGCCTTTAGCGCAAGCACAGCTAGCGGTAAACAAGTCTTCCTTGTGTTCTAAACCCGGTTCCCGGAAGTGTACCTGGGGATCAATTACTCCGGGTAACAGAGTTAAGCCCATCGCATCTATTTCTCGATCGCCCGATGCGGCAATTTCAGGAGCAACCCGAACAATTTTGCCATCGCAGATTTGCACGTCCCCTACCAAAAACTCGCCGTCGGGTAACAAAATGCGAGCGCGGCGGATTAACAAACTTGATGTGGTCGGCATAAGCTATAATTAAATGAGTGGTGCGATTCGTTTAATCTAAATGGATAGAAATATCCAGGGACGGTTAACCTAACCCACTGGTTAGTATAACTAAATA
>NZ_JAUBSF010000046.1:0-49702 GCF_036704615.1 Microcoleus sp. K4-B3 | reverse complement strand
AGAGGGCTTTTTCATAGTTTTGAAGGTTGCTATACTGGCACAAATTATTATACCTTAAAAAAACCTCAAATGATTGCATAGCAATCATTTGAGGTTTTGGCAATTCTGAATTTCTTTGAAATTAAATCTGCGTGAATATCTGCGGAATGTGGGCTATAAATTTATGAAAAGGACTTTTGCAAGAGGTCTATTGTCTGATCCGAGACCCCGATTGCTTCCCCTAAATCCCGATCGCTAGCCAAGAAAACCTTTACTCAGCAACGCCAGAGTTCCCAAAAAACTCTAGCAAGTATCCTTACTTTAGGAATTACGGAAGTCTGACAAGTATTAAGGTACTCTACTATTTCAAACTTTCAATCGTCGCCCTATAACGAAAGTAGTAAATCACCCTACAAGTCAAGAGAAATGAGCCACTTGCGTAATTCTTATACTTGTTAGGCACTACTAACTTTCAAAATTAAAGTAGGCAGACATCCATAAAAACAAAATCAAGAAACCCGGTTTTTGTAGGCAATCCCCCCGTCGTTGCCCTCGGGTTTCTTTGCAGTCTTTACCTAGCAGCAATCATTCCCGTTTGGCGCGCGTAGTCAAACAACCCTCCGGCATCTATTACCGGACCTACTTCTCCTAAAGGTTTGAGCGAGAAAGTTCGATCGAGAGTGTGGTTGACAATTTGCTCTGCTGTAAAGTCGATCGTCACTTCTTGGCCCGTAGCAAACAAGTCGCACAGCCGCTCGACTGATTCGATCGGGTACAATTCGCCAGTAGCCGAGCAATTGCGAAAGAAAATGCGCGCGTAAGACAAAGCCACCACCGCTGTGACGCCCGCAGCCCCCAGAGCGATCGGAGCGTGCTCCCGCGAAGAACCGCAGCCAAAATTTTCGCCCGCTATTATAATCGGATACCGGGTTTTCTGTTCGCCGGATTCGATAAACTTACCGTAGCGATCGGGCAACCCAATCATCGCATAACTGCCTAGTTTCTCATACTCGTCCGGCTTCGAGGGAACCAGGGTCAGGTATTCGGCAGGGATAATTTGATCTGTATCGATGTTGTCGTCTACAACAAAAATTTGACCGCTAATTACTTTACCCATAGTTTATTTCCTGTTAGCCTCGCTTGATGCTGCGGTGATAATTTTAAGTGGATCGGTATGCAAGATTTGCATCTGTTCATTTTAACCTGGCAGTGTCAGTGTTAACCTGTATGAGTAAAAATTAGATCCGAGACTTTGGGTTAACAATTAACAGCTTGCTAAGCGTCAAGATAGTTTTATGGCGAATCCAATAGATGACATTGCTCGACAAGCTCGCGAGGGCTCGGTTGCAGCGATTATTCAAATCCTTAACGACAAACTGGCACAGCTAGGTGTCAGAGCCAGAGCCGTGTTTTCCCAGGGAGTGCTGCAACTGCTGTGCGAAGCTGCAACACCCCAACTGCTCGAACAGTCTAGCTTGGTCGATCGCATCCGAGAAATTTTGGAGGGCATTTCGCCCCACAATATTCGCCGAGTCAACATCAACAGCCGGCTTGTCCGAGAACACCAATTGCTGTGGCTCGAAGAAATTAGTCGCGATTCGGAGAATCAACTGCTGTGGTCTCAAGAAATTAAACTCAGAAAGCCGAATTTGTTCAAGCGTTTAGCAACGGCCCATTACGAACGCCAAGCTCTTGCAAGCAAGCGGGCTTTGCCGAGAATGGCTGCACCTCGATCGATGCAGGAACCGCGGCAATTTCAGCGCGGTATCGTCGGCGGCATCAGCTTGACCGTGCTGTTGCTCGCCGCAGCGGCCGCCATCCACAAAGGACTCAATTCCCAAGAGCTCAACAGCACACAAGCCACCACCCAAGCAATTGGCAATGCCGCTCCCTCGGAGGCAAAAGCTGCTTTAAAAATTTCTAAGGAGACTGTTAATTCTGCTGTTGACTCTTTTGCACAAGCAGTGCGAGTCGCCTCGCAAGCAGCCACCGACAGCAAAACCGCTCAATCTCGCGAGGATTGGTTAGTCGTAGCTGCTAAGTGGCAGCAAGCTTCGGATTTGATGGCCGCCGTGCCCTCTAAGCATCCCCGCTACACAACGGCTCTCAACCGGACGGCACTTTACCGCCAAAATAGCGATAAAGCCCAACAGGAAGCACAAAATAAGTAAGCAGGTAAGTCGGATAAATCTAACAAGAGAGTTTGCCCTGCTGCTCTAGAAGTTGTGAAAAATGAGTTTTTGAGAAAACACTCGCAAACTCTCAGCTATGTTATGAGTGATAACTTGGGGATTTTCAATTTTTGCGCTCAGTGTGACTCGATCGGCGGATTTGTATCAAAATAAAAATTTGTTAGGATCACAAACTTAAATAGGAAATATCACGGGGTGAGGAGAGGGGTGTCACTAAGCGGTCTGTAGAAAAGCTTCATACTATCAATAACGGTCCAAATTAGCGGGAAGGGGATTTATTATCATCCGGTCAAGGAGGGTAAAGTTCCTCCCGTACAGATCGAAGGGTAGAAAACAGGAAAATAGAACTCAGTCAAATCTGGGTATATTTTCAGATATCTAGTGACCCCCCGACAGGCTGCGCAAATACAGAAAGCAGGCTCATAACAGTCAAGGCGACAGTTATGGATAGGTTCTATATTTGCAGCGCGAGCCGGCTCAAACATCTTAGAATAAAGGCTTGGTTGCCATGATCGATCGCCAGGGAAATCAAGAGTTTACGTCGATCGACCGATCGCCGTCAGAGTCTTGCACTTTGCATTTACCGCAAATCCCAGAACCAGTATCAATCCAAAAATTTCTGGATCGTCTTATGCAGTACCAGGTCGATCCTGCCCTCCTCGGGCGACAAATTTGCCAAATTCTCGCGACCAGCTTTGATCGACAAATCCTGCTGCAAATAGCAAATACTTTGGGGGTTGCATGGGGGGCAGATTTCTGTTTGGTTGCTGCTGTGGTTGACCAGAAAGTAGTAAATCCGAATGCTTGCTGGCAAAATAGCAGCGATCGCCCAAATGCTGCCGATGCTGCAGCGGATTCAACTCAAACACCGGAACACTCCCAAACCACCAAATTAAAATCGCCTAGCATATTACTCGAACATCCCATCTGGGCAAACCTGCTAGCAAACGGCGAGACAGTGGCGATATCCGACTATCAAGATAGTCTGGCAGCTTCATCGCCGAATTTCCCTGTGACACCGCTGCCTTTGCGGGCAATTTTGGCAGGGCCTGCGCGATTTGGAGGGGCTGTAAATGGCATGATGATTCTTGGTAAGTCGCACCCTCACGAGTGGTCGGCAGCCGACCTGCAGCGCCTAGAAGCAGCATCGGACGGGATCGGTATCGCGATTTCTCACATTCAAAAAACTCAAGAAATTGCCAGCTTAAACGAACAGTTACAGCGACAAGCTAAATACAAAAATCTACTCATGTCAGTTGCTGCATCGATCGACACAAATTCAGAAGTCGATCGAATATTGCAGCAAGTTATTGAAAATACCGTCGATACCCTGGAAGTAGATAGAGGTCAAATCCTGCTATTGAAATATACAGATCCTCTCTTTAAAACTCGCTCCCCCAATCAAACGCCCAAAGCCAAAGTCGAATTAGTTTGCGAAGCCGCTCTGAAAAAAGATGCAAACCAACAGGCAATAGCACAAAGCGATCCGGCAAAGAAAAGCTCGACATCCAAAACAAAAAACAAGGAGAAAACTGCTAATTCCAAATCCAAAATTCCCAACTCAAAACCAAATAACTCTCCCCCTTTGTTGCTGTCGGAATCTAATTTGTGCGGCAAAGCATTCCACAGCGCGCCCAAGCCCCTCGCCCTCGCTGACGCAGACGAATTAATCGGCAACGAACAAGAGGGCGCCACAGAAATCTTGAAACTCCAAGGCATTCGCGGCTTGCTGCTGGTTCCCCTCACGGGCGATCGCAACCAGGAAACAGTCTTGGGGTTCTTGGTTTTGCAGCACTCCGAGCCGCGCGCTTGGAGCCCTGAAGAATTAGAAGTTCTCGAATCAGTCAGCGCTCAAGCGAGCAGGGTGATTATCCAAACTCAGACGCTCAAAGGAGCGCAAACCCTAGTCGAAGACAGAACCGCTCAGTTGCAGCAAAGTCTCGACGTGCAGGGGAAACTGTACGAACAATCTGCCATTCAACTAGAGCAACTACGCAAATTGAAGCTGATTAAAGACGAGTTTCTCAGCACTATGAGTCACGAGTTGCGCACCCCTTTAACAATCATGAAGCTGGCGATTCTGATGCTCAAACAAGCTGAACAGCCGTCAGCGAGTCGGGCTAAGTATCTAGACATTCTAGAGCAGCAGTGTGCTAAGCAAACCTCTCTGATTAACGATTTGCTGACCCTCAAGCAGTTTGAGCCTCACCAAGTCCCGATTTCTCTAATCAAAATCGATCTCAACCGTTTAGTTCAAGATTTAGCTGGGGATTTTGAGAAATGGTGGGCGGATAAGCAATTGACTTTGAAGGTGGATTTGCCCAAGTTAACCCCTTGCTGGGAGACCGATCCGGATATTCTCAATCGGGTGCTGCTGGAACTGCTGACTAATGCTGGAAAATACTCGGCTTCTGGAACGGCGGTAGTTTTAGAGGCGTCTGAGGTGGCCGGCTATATTATCCTGAGCGTTTCTAATTTCGGACGCGGCATTTCTGCTGCTGATTTGCCCTACATCTTTGACCAGTTCCGCCGCGGCACTGGCATTACTGACCAAGCTATCGCCGGTACGGGTTTGGGTCTGGCGCTGGTAAAGTGTTTAGTACAGCACTTGAATGGTACTATTGATGTGTCTAGCTGTCCGGCAGAAAGTTTTGAAGCTGACAAGTTGTGGCGCACATCTTTTACTCTGACTCTGCCACAATTTTCAGCGGAACTCTGTAATCTAGAATAATAGTTTGGTGGAAAAGCGGTTGTGAATTATTGGCAGCGAACAGGCGAAGACTTGCTTTTAAAGGGAGATTTGGATCTGGCAAACGCTACTACCAAATCCTCCTTTTTGATTTGTTTGTCTGGTTTCGCTTCTAAATTGCCGATTCTTCATTGCTGATTCTCCCCAAGACTTATATGATGTTCGGTTATTAACCCGTAATTAGCGTATTTGTAGTGAGTACGATCGTCCTCTCTTAATGAATTAATCAGGACTAAATCCCTTGCTGCAAACTGAATTATGATTGTATAACCGGAGATGATATTATGCAGTAGAGACCAAAGAAACTCAGTTTTTTAACTGTTTCAAAAGCCTACGAAGTATTTTCGTAAAAGCCGATTTAAGCGTCTTTGACTATCCTCTAAAAATTGTCGCGGTGCATGGAACTCGATAGCCAATATTATGCTCATAAAAGCTGCACCTAAAACCCTCCGTTGGCAACGTTCTAAATATTCGCCGCTGGCACGACAAATAGACATTTTTGCAGCGGCGGGAAAGTTTATGTTTTTTTTGTGGTGGGATGGACTGCTGCAAAATAATTCTCCTCATACTAGAAGAATTCGCGCTCATTGGTTGGTCAATACTTTGCTTAATTTAGGCCCAACCTTTATTAAAATCGGGCAGTCTCTCTCGACTCGGGCGGATTTGCTGCCGCTTGAGTATGTGAAGGAACTCGAACAGTTGCAGGATCGGGTTCCTCAGTTTAGTTCCGAAGAGGCGATCGCTCTTGTAGAATCAGAGTTAGGCAAGGATATTTATGCTTTGTACCGCGATTTTGACCCGTTGCCGATAGCTGCTGCGAGTCTGGGACAGGTGCACAAAGCGAGGCTGCACACCGGGGAAGATGTGATTGTAAAGGTGCAGCGTCCGGGTTTGGAAAGTTTATTTAATTTGGATGTGAAGGCGGTGCGCCAAGTGATGCGTTTTTGCGATCGCTATTTGCCTGGGACTCGCAAGTACGGTTTGGAATCTATTTATCACGAGTTTTTTAAGATTTTATATCAAGAAATTGACTACGTCCAAGAAGGTAAAAATTCCGATCGCTTTAGCCATAATTTTCGAGAATATCCTCAGGTTATTGTCCCGAAAGTCTACTGGCAATACACGACTAAAAAAGTGCTGACTCTAGAATACGCACCAGGCATTAAGGTGGACGACCGCATTAGTTTAGAGGCGATAGGAGTAGATATTGCGAAGCTCAACCAACTCGGAATTTGCTGTTATTTGAAACAGTTGTTAATTGACGGTTTTTTTCAAGCTGACCCGCATCCGGGAAATTTGGCGGTGACAGAAGATGGCAGCTTGATTTTTTACGATTTTGGGATGATGGCTGAGGTTAAGTCTCTGGCTAAAGACCAAATGGTCAAGACTTTTTTTGCTGTGCTGAGAAAGGATACTGACGAGGTACTCAATACTTTAATTACTATGGGCTTAGTTGAGCCAATGCCGGATATGATGCCGGTGCGCAGGCTGATTGCTTTTCTGTTGGATAAGTTTATTGATAAGCCGATCGACTTTCAAGCTTTTAATGAAATTAAGAACGAACTTTATATCATGTTCGAGCAGCAACCGTTTCGGTTGCCTGCAGAAATGATGTTTATTGTCAAGTCGGTGACCACTCTCGACGGCATTGCTAGAACTCTCGACCCTCACTACAATTTCATAGCATCCGCTCAGCCTTTTGTCAAGAGTATTGCAGTGAGCAAGGGGCGGGGAAATGCGATCGGAGAATTGGCAAGGCAAGCGCGAAGTTTTATCACATATAAGTTACGGCAGCCGAGCAAATCGCAAGTTTTTCTCAAACGTTTGGAGCAGCGAATTGAAGATGGCGAATTGCAAATTAGAGTGCGAAATATCGACAGCGAAAGAGCCTTGAAACGCATTAACTTAGCCCTGAAAACTCTAATTTTTGCTTGTCTGACTGGTTTTGTGTTTCTGTCGGGTGCAGTGCTGTTGGTGGGCGGATACAAAACGGGGGCGATCGCAGCTTTTGCTGTTTCGGGATTCGGCGGCTTATTTCTGTTGCGCTCGTTGTTAGATTTGTTGGTTAAGGAAAAGCTCGCTCAAATCGTTGAGAAATAAATATACTTGGGAATTGGGAATTGCGATCGTAGTCAGGACTTTAGTCCTGATTAAAAGCACTAAAGTCCTCACTACAAACTGCCGGAAATTTTATCGGCTAAGTCGAGCGCGAAAACTGCTTTGGAAAGTGCCTGGATGCTCTACAATCGCGAAAGGTTCAGAGAGCCGGCACAACTTTTAGAACCCACATTCTGCCCTTTGACTGTCACATTCAGATATTTTTGACGAAGCCATGAGGTTTGGATCTATTTTGACTAAATTCCAAGTCAACAGTCGCTAGTTTTTGAGAATTGGTTAAAAAGGAGATGGTTTTTCCTATGAAGGTCTGAAACTTTTTCACAGTAGGAGGTTCAGACTCGTCAAAGGCGAAAATTATCACGGTGTGACAGTCAAAGAGCGCAATGTGGGTTCTAACCCAAGACCCAATTTCTCGATCGCCCCAAAAACAAAAATGATACCTAGCGTGTGGATCGGGCTTTTTGCCTTTACCAGTTGCTAGATATCACTTTGATATCAGAGTTAAATTTTCAATACCCCCAGGGGAATTCGAATCCCCGTCGCATCCGTGAAAGGGATGTGTCCTAGGCCTCTAGACGATGGGGGCGCGTTGCGTTTGCTTGTGTTCCGCACCTTTATTACCTTAACTAATCTTTCCCAATCTGTCAACTACTTTGCGAAAGTTTTTTTTCTACTTGTCCCAAAGCTCGTCACAGTAGGCTTTGAGGATACGATCGCAATTGTCGGTCGCCCGCCCGGTGAGCAATCTCGAACCCGTGGGTGTTCTGGGTGGGGAAGCCCAAACAAGCGGCGCGGGCCACGTAGCCGAACTTCATGGCGATCGAAGCATCGCTCCCAAAACCGCTAATTGCGACCAACTGCACCTCTACGTCGGCTGCTGCGCGCAATTCCCCGTTCAACCCTCGATCGTACACTCCGTAGCCGTCTTGAACCAGCAAAACCGGGTTTTCCCCATCAAGAATCGGGTATTCAGCTAAAAGAGGAGAGCGCCAATTTCCAAAGCGATCGGCGCGTCCAACGGCTGGCGCTGCCTAAAATACAAAGCTCCGATCGCCCCGATCAATTCGCAGACGCCACCAAATAAACATTCACCCCAGGCTCTTTCAAACATTGCGCCAGAACTAGCAAAATAGCCACAGAAACCTTGCTGTCGAGGGTGTAGCTCGCGATCGTAATCCTTAAACCGCAGCCGGCGTTTGCGGTGCTTTCCGACCACCATCCGCGTTCTCGATCGAATTCCCGCCGACGCTAATTCCTCGGGGGTACATTTACTTTCGATCCAGGTATTTGCCCACTTTAAAGAAACATCTTCCTCCTGAGCTTTTTGAGGAGATTCGTTGGGGTTTCACCTCACCCCCGGACAAGCTGGTGACGCGAGAAGGAGCCGACCAACAGCAACCGTTACTGGTGGCGAATACACTGCTCGCTAACAAGGGCTATGATGCAGATCGGGGCGTGATTGACTCCCTCAATGCCGAAGGGAAGATCGCCGTTATTTCACCTCGGCACCACCGCAAGATCCTGCGAACTTACTATACGGAATTGTAAAAAGCCCGTCATTTGATTGAGAACTTTTTCACCAAGCGGCTGCTGTATCGGGCAATCGCGACGCGCTATGACCCGTCAGGCGGTGAACTTTCCGGCGTGCGATTCTTCTCCCTGCTGCGGTCATCTGGTTGAATTGATGACACGCCCTAAATTAACTTGACAGTGCCGTAAACTAATATGCCTGACCTCTTGAGCACCTTATTTTCAACTAATTTCATTCCTCACGGGCATTGTTACCTCTGGAAACCTGGGTTAGTTTGGCTGCACTTAACGTCAGATGCAGTGACTGCCCTCGCGTATTACTCGGTGGCGGTTGCCATTATTTACTTTACGAATGAGCGTAAGGATCTGCCTGCCCAGACGGTAATGCTGCTGGTGGGTTTCTTTTTTATTTTTGCCTTATGTGGCACAACCCACCTGATGGAAGTAGTGACACTCTGGCACCCCATCTACTGGGTTTCAGGACTGATCAAAGCGGCCACTGGTGCTTGGTCTTTCTATACGTTCACCTTTTTACTGATTCCCTTAATTCCAGTGGCGATCGATGCGCCCAGTCCAGCCCAACTCGCGCTTACAAACCAGGAACTAGAGGAGAGTCGCCGCCGTATCCAGGCGATTAATGTGGAGCTAGAGCAACGGGTGCAGGAACGCACCGCCCAACTGGAAGCGTCTAATCGCATCAAAGACGAATTATTGATGCGCGAACAAATAATTCGGGCAGAGGCAGAGGCAGCCAACCGTGCCAAGGATGAGTTTCTCTCGATTCTTTCTCATGAACTCAGAACTCCTCTCAACGCCATCTTAGGATGGTCAACGATGTTACGGCACCGAACCCTGAGTGAGGATAAGGTCGTGCGGGCTTTGGAGACGATCGAGCGAAACGCAAAGTCTCAAGCCCAGCTCATCGAAGACATTCTCGATGTTTCTCGCATCATTACAGGTAAACTGCGCCTCCAAGTCCGTCCCGTCAACCTCGTGTCGGTGATTGAATGTGCGATAGAGTCTCTACACTTGGCGGCTGAGGCAAAATCAATTCGCCTGCATAGCGTGCTCGATTCTGAAGCTGGTCCGCTCTTGGGTGATGCCGATCGGTTGCAGCAAGTTGTGTGGAATCTACTTTCTAACGCCCTCAAATTCACGCCTAAAGACGGGCGAGTCCAGATTCGTTTGGAGCGGGTTAATTCCCATCTTGAAATTACTGTCAGCGACACTGGACCAGGCATCAGCTCGGACTTTCTACCCTTTGTGTTCGATCGCTTTCGCCAGCACGACAGTACGACCACTCGCAGTTATGGGGGGTTGGGTTTAGGATTAGCCATTGTGCGTCAATTAGTTGAATTGCATGGCGGGACTGTAACGGTAGTGAGTCCAGGGATAGGACAGGGGACGACTTTTACAGTCAAACTGCCCGCGACGATTATCCATGCACCAGCCAGCGACCCAGAGCGATTAAACTCGATCGTGGAGGCGAATGGGAGGGTTGAGGTGTCGCTGACCCTTGAAGGCTTACAAATCTTAGTGGTAGATGACGAGGCTGACGCGCGAGAGTTGCTGAGTACGATTCTGCAAAAGTATGGTGCTGATGTCATCGCTGTTGGTTCGGTCAAGGAAGCGTTGACCATTATCGAAACCACAACCAATAGCAGCCCAGATGTTTTAGTGAGCGATATTGGGATGCCGGATGAGGATGGCTACTCCCTGATCTGCAAGTTACGGCAAGTTGAAGCGCAGCGAGGCGGTCGGCTACCCGCGATCGCGCTGACGGCTTATGCCCGGAATGACGATCGTCGGCAGGCACTATTAGCAGGTTTTCAGATACATTTAACAAAACCCGTAGATGCTGCCGAGTTAGTGGCGGTGGTTGCCAGCCTCACCGGACGTACAGCCAGGTGCTAAAACCCAGGTGTATTTAGCTCGTCCTTTTACTGCTTCTGTCGCAAAAACTGTTCAATAACAAATGTCGGGTTTGAGGATAATTGGCTTCTTGTCAGCTTGGGGTGAAGGCTAGGGCGTCGGTACAGTATTGAACATTGACAAAACCGGGTAGATATGATGTGTGAATTGAGGAGCCTGTTAAATTCTCACCATCAGGAAGAAAGAAAAAACCCTATGAGTCCTCCCTTATGGCATCCTCCAATGGAACTTTTAGACCATGAAGCGCTAATTATCAAAGGCATTAAACGAGCCAAGCTATTCACGTTTCTTCGACTTAACCGTTTATTCATCTTTAATGATGAGTTCCAAGAAGAACTCGCTACCATCTTTAAAGACAGCACCGTAAGTAATAGCCCAGTTGCTCCGGCACAAATTGCCAAGGCAATTATTCTGCAAGCGTATCTAGGGATTTCTGATGATGAAGTGATTGAAGAAATGAGTCGTGGCTCAACGTTAGCAGTTAGTTCTCGATTGTCTCAATTGTGAAACTCCGCCTTTGAGCAAACCCACTTTGATTAGATTCAGAAATGGCTTAATTAAAAAAGAATTAGACCAAGGTTGAATTGACCGCACCGTAGAAATTGCCAAGCAAAAAGGTGGGTTTGGCTGATCTCAACTCAAAGCGGCTTTAGATTCTTCCCCGTTATGGGGAGCTGGTAAAGTCGAAGATACATATAATCTATTAGGTCATGCTTTGCGTAAAGCAGTGAGTGCGATCGCCCGTGCTGGACAGGGGCGGGAGCTAGCAGAAATTGCCGAGTCAGCCGGTGCACCAATTCTCAATAGTTCCAGCTTAAAAACGGCCTTAGACTTAAACTGGGATGATCGGTAGAGCATCAAAATACACTCTCAATTCTTCTAAAAAGCTTATATTCTGTAGAATAATGGATGCAAAGCCAGTCTGATTGTGATGAGTTTGAAGTCGCCCAAGAGACTCTGGATGTTTCCCGAATGATTGAATATCAAAATGTGACTTTCGACTCTCAAAGCGTTCCGAGTTTAAGCAAAGGGGTGGCCGCATACCGTCGCATTGCTATTGAAGACCCAGAGCGGCGCCCCTGACAGGTGTAGGTTTTTTACAACGAGGAGGAGTTACAAGCATAAAAGGCATCCTATTGAGTTTGAGGGAAGGATCTCCAACGCTCAAGATGTATCGGAATATTGTTGAGTAGATTAGCCATCAGAGTCACAAAGCCGAGAATAAAACAAGACAAATGACGCTGTTTTTTGAGGCTCCGAGGCTGATTTAAAGCAATATGTCCAGGGGGAAGTTGTTGAAAATTTGAGGTAAGCGATCGACCCTCCTGAGTGCCACCCAAGATCACCATCCATAAAGTGGAAACAGCTAGCACTAACCACATTCGTTCGGCTCGTTGTGGTAAGAGTAAACGGGTATGATGCCATTGCCAGCCATCTGATTTGAGATCGCGGTAAACACCTTCGGTACAAGAACGCAGTCCATACCAAAGAACGTTTGCTTCTTGAGGTTTGAAGTCTGTCAGAATCAACCACGGGTCTTTGTAATCTAGAGCCCAACGAGCTAGGAGCGTACAAGAAAGAGGGTTAGTTTTAAAGCACAGGACTTCTGCGGCCCACGATTGTCCGCCTGGACGAACCAGATCTGCCAGTGGCTGCCATGTTTGTTGAGATGGCAGACGATAAGTTTCTTGATGGTTGATACGTAGGAAAGGATGCGGGCCCACACTTTTAATTAATTGATCAAGCCAATCAGCAGACAATCCTCGCTCGGTCGCCACGATCACCCTAAAGTTGGCCGGCATTACGCCTTGAACTTGGGAAATGAGTTTTTGCTGCGGAGGTTTCCAGCTTCCGGGTTCTGTGGCATTCACCACGCACGCCCGCTACTGGAATTCCCGACCCAGCTAACAAGATGTTCATCGATAGCACTGTAAATTTATCTCCGATGCTAGTGGCATCCAATGCTAAGCCAATGTCTTCGACATTTTTTGGCAGTAAGCTCAGCACCCACAACAGTAAAGGAGCAAAACAACTACCAACATCCAACTCACGACGGTGAAGTCCTTTTTTGGCTGGGGCTTCCTGATACCATTCTTTTAATCGCTGACGAACTGTATTCGTTTTTTCTCCGTTGATTTGGGCAATTAAATGCGAAACTTGGGTTAAGCTGCTAGATCTAGCCATGACTGTGCCAAAGCTCCATGTCGCTAACCCAATCGCTTGAGGTATCGACAAATGAGCCATTCGTTGAGACACGATACATGACCAATCTTTGAGATGCTTATTGTTCAGCATTGAGGTTGTTTCCGCATTCGGAGTGTTTCGTTCGATTGCCTTGATTATCGCCCGTGACAAGAGCCGATCGCCCGTGACAAGAGCCGATCGCCCACGACAAGAGCCGAGCCTCATCTGCTGGCGATCGTCAAAGTATCCCAAATGGGTTCCATACTACCTCCCTGTAAAAAACCTACACCTGTCAGAGGGGTGTCACTGGCTTGATTATAAAGCTGTTCGGCTTCATGACAGCTTTTATGCTGGATATTTTCAAGAAAATGAAGTCTTGATTGATTATGTCAATCGTCAGCCGTTAAATTCCCTACTGGCTTGTTTAGGCGATGGACACGATGGGATTTGGAATCTCATCGGTAAATTTAATCCAGACGGCAATCGCCGAGAAATCTTAGACTGGTTTCATTTACTTGAAAATCTCCATAAAGTAGGAGGGTCTAACAAACGGCTAGCACAAGCGAAAAAATTGTTGTGGCAGGGTCGTATAGATGAAACAATTAAGTTGTTTGAGTTGTGCCGTCGCCGTCAAGCGGAAAACTTTTGTAACTACCTAAAAACAATACTTCGGACAGTTTTGGAATAGGGACGCTCCGCGAGCAGAGCTAAAAAAGTCACTGGTATCTTAACGAAAAAGACAAAAAAAGGCAGTTTTTACGTTAAGCTCAAAAAACACACGAACTCAAAAAACTGCCTGATGAATATTATTGAATCAATCTTACAACAAATGCCAGGGATTAGTCAAGCGCAAAAGAAGTTTATGGTGATTTTATTTTCCACCATTTTACTTGTTTATGGCAAAGTTAATTTTACCAATCTGGGCCGTTATAGTTCTTTGAGTGAAAAGACCTATCCTCGCCACTTTTTTAAAGGCTTCGATTTTCCAGAATTTCATAAATATTTTATACATCAAGCCTTAAACCATGAGCGAACACTGATTGCAGTTATCGATTGTTCTTTTATTCCCAAAAGTGGCAAAAAAACTGAAGGAAAAGCTAGTTTTTATAATGGTGTAGCTGGCCGACCTGAAGAGGGATTAGAAATTTCTGTAATTGCTGTTGTCGAAGTTGAAACTCACTTGTCTTATAGTCGAGCGTGTACAACAAACTCCGTGGCGTCCGACAACAGAACTACCGAAAAATTCCCTAACTGCCAAGGTGAAAAAAAACTCAAAAAAACGGCGGAAAAAAATAGCTCCATCAAGCTCAATGCCTGAAATAACAAGAGTTGATGACTATGCTCAACATTTAATAAAGACTCGTTCCTTGTTGCCAGATTCTGTCCGTTACTTGGTCGCTGATGGTTATTATTACCGCTTTAAATTCTGGAATGCTGTACGTGATGCAGATTTAAATTTGATTGGTAAATTAAGAGTTGATGCCAACTTGAATTACATTTATACAGGTGAAAGAAATAAACGGGGCGCTCCTCGCAAATATGATGGTAAGGTTGACTGCAATAATTTGAAAAAATTAACTTTTATCAAAGAAGTTAAGCCGGTAGTCAAGCTTTATTCATTAGTAGAAGGCGAGTTGTTGTTTAAAATGTAAAATACGTTTAGCCTGTCTGTCTGAACTTCAACCCAACGGTAAAATCAAAAATATTTTATTGTTTAGTACCGATATTAATCTCCCAGCCCAGCAAATACTTGAGTATTATCAGGCTCGTTTTCAGATTGAGTTTATTTTTCGTGATGCCAAACAATTTACGGGTTTATCTGATTCTCAATGTCGCAGTAGTCAACGGCTTGATTTTCATTTTAATGCCAGTTTAATTGCTTTAAATGTAGCCAAATATGAAGCCTATAATTGTCACTTTTCTCCGGCTCCCTTCGTGTTTTCAATGGCCTCTTATAAACGCCGGGAATTCAATAGACATCTACTTTACACCTTTATTCACAAGTTAGATGTAGACCCTAACTTAATTTTAAATCACCCTAACCTCCCCTCCGTCCTCTCCTATGGTACTCTCGCTGCTTAAAAACTGTCCGAAGTATTGTAAAAAAACATCGACATCGAATCGTCAACTATCAACTCTTGTCCACTCAAAAAAATTGCTCGCCGAGGCTCGGGAGCTGTGGAATCATCGGTGAAACAGATTGATAGAAGATTGAAAATTTCCGGCGATGAGTGGCGAGCTGAAAATATTAATCAAATGCTTAAACTGAGGTGTGCTTACTTGAATGATTTAATAAGGTAGAAGTTTATAGACGCCTGCTTCTTTTCCATTCTCCTAGCTTCCTGTCTAAATACTTTAGATGTTCCTAAAAGCCTGTTTGGTTAGGGTAGGGCGAAAATTTTGGCGTTCTTTTCTATAGTTTAGAGCGAAAAGTTTTGTACCATATCATACTTTTACTCATTTACAAAACCGGGATGCTCCCTATTCTCCGTTCTCTCAAAACGACAAATTATCAAAAATTAGGAAAGGCGATAGATTTTGCATGCAGTTAAGTTTCTAACAATATCTTTGGAACTGGTTTGCAAAGTGCTGTTATTGTACCTCATCTATCTGAGAAACGCTAGATCCGGGTTTGGAAGACGGGCTTACAGTGGCATTCTTTTTGCGGACTGGTATAACTACTTTGGATTCACAAATATTGCAATTCGTCAAGCGCTGGTGGGAGAGGGCAAATTAGTATTCGGTATAGAAAAATCCACAGGAAGCATCGAAGCGGCTGTCCCGTTTGGCTTGCCAGCAGCAGGGTCGGGCTGGTAAAGTTGGATACGATCGCGCCCAAGTCGTTTAGCTTGATAGAGCGCTTGGTCGGCTGCTGCAATCAGAATTTCGGCTCCAGATTCAGATGCAGGAACAATACTCGCTACGCCCAGACTGAGAGTGACGTACGGGCTCACCTGAGAACCAGCGTGAGGAAGCTGCAAAGCTGCGATTTTGATCTGTATGTGTTCGGCTACCAGCACGGCGCCTTGAATCGCGGTATTTGGTAAAATAACGGCAAATTCTTCGCCTCCGTAGCGAGCTACTAAATCAGCGGGGCGATTGACTGCATTGCCGATCGCCCCGGCGACTTGCCGCAAACATTCGTCTCCCCCTGGGTGCCCGTAGGTATCGTTGTAACTTTTAAAAGAATCAATATCGCAGAGAATCAGGGACAGAGGCGTTTGTTCCCGCGCTTGTCTGCGCCACTCCATTTCTAAATACTGATCGAACCGGCGGCGGTTTGCTAGCTGCGTGAGTTCGTCTAAAGTTGCCAAGCGCTCTAACTTGAGGTTGGCCGCTTGCAACTGCTGATAGAGTTCTGCTTGCTTGATGGCGATCGCCAACTGGGTAGCCAGAGAAGACAGCAACTCTACTTCCAACTGCATCCACTGCCGGGGACTGCACTGGTGGGCCATCAACAGCCCCCACAACTCGTCTCCTTGCACTAAAGGCACTACCAAATAAGCTCTCACCGCGAATTGTGCGAGTAAGTCAATTTGATATTGGGGCAAATCGGCGGCCAAGACATCGGCGATCGGTCTGATCGCCCGATGTTGGTACGCTTCGATATAGAACTGGTCAAAACAGAAATTTTCCAGGGTTTCCCCCAACATCGGCTTGCAGTTGGGAGCTACAGATTCCACTGTTACCGCCCCCGTCGCCGGGGCCGCGCAGAGATTGCCGGTACAGCGGTTGAAGCGGACGATCATCACTCTATCGGCCTGAAGGAACTGGCGCACCTCTGTCACTGTCGTGCTGAGCACTTCGCCCAAATCCAGAGACTGGCGGATGTGCTGAGTAATCGTAGCCATCAGCAGTTCTCGTTCGTTCTGCTGCCGCAGCGCCTCTTCTGCCCGCTTGTACTCAGTGATATCTTGAGCGGTGCCGAAAATTTGTTTGGGCCAGCAGTCGGCTGTGCGGGCGAAAACTTGGTCGCGGCAGCGAAACCAGAGCCATTCCCCCGATCGATGTTTGAGCCGATAGTCCAACTCCAAAATCTGCCCGTCTTGGGCCCAGGAAAATTTTTGCTGGTGGGCTTTAAGCCTTGGCAAATCTTCTGGGTACACCAAACTCGAGTATAAAGCAGTTTGCATCTGTAAAATTTCTTGGGGAGTGTAGCCCAGCAATTTAGAAGCTTGACCGTTGACGTAGACGTTGCGCTGTTCGGTCAAATCGTAGATGTAGAGCAAATAAGGCGCCGCGTCAGCAATCTGCTGGATGAAGTGCTGGCTCGATCGCAATTCTTCCTCCACCCGCTGGCGCACTTGCACTTCTTCCAAAGCTTGATCGCGCATTGTGCGGTAAGCTTGGATGCGGTGGGTGAGGTCGGTCACGTCTTGAATCACCAGCAGCGCGTAGAACGATGGTGAATTGACCCCCGGCCATATTGATGACGAAACTGAGGATGGAGATGTCCTAGACAAAAAAGCACTTGTTGGTGCTCGGGCTCCGACAGTGCCGTCTGGTTGCAACTCAAGAGTATGGAGAACCCAGTCTCTAATCTCCTGTTCTTCTATGCCAGCCTCCAGGGTCGGCACAGCAGTCACAGTAGTTTGCTGAATTCGCTGCTGACCGTCTTGCCAAGTTGCCGGAATCAGGTGTTTGTGAATTTGAGAAGAAAAAATTGTTGGCGGGCCTCCTGCAAAGATTTGCTTGAAGCGAGTGGCGTACTTTAGCTGATTCAGGTGAGGAAAATGGGTTGTGATCTTTGTTCCCAATATTTGGCTGCGGGGAATTTTTGTCCACTCTTCCAGACAAGTGTTCCAAAACAGCACCACAAAATCATCTCGCAGCAAGCAGGCGCCGACTGGTACGCTGTCGAGAACCCCAAACTTTTCCTTAATAGTTTTGCTCTCCTCAATCATAGACCCCCGGCAAGTTGATTGATAGCAGTCAACAAGGTGTCAAAGGAATTGACATTGAAAATAAGAATGATATCTCCTTCAATGTGAAGCCTTTCTATCATGAAACTGGTCTGGGCTAATAAAACAACTGTATCAGTAGCTAAACCCCCAGATCTCAGCAAACTAGCAATCGTCCCTTCGCTATAAGTGGGAATTGAGTAGTTCAGGCGCTGCTGAAGTACGTTGCTGATTGCACCCATGACCCCATTAATTACAATATTTCCCACTTCACTCAGCGTACCAATTTTGACTGAATCGAGATCGTGAGTTCCAACTTCTTCCCCTGTGAGCATAGTCACCAGCATGGCCGCGCTGTTGGTGGGAAAGACTAGCTGGGCAATGCCTCCAAAGGAGCCTGTGAATTTTAGCTGGACGGCGGCGATTTGCTCGCCGTTGAGGTGCTGCTCTAACTCTTCTTCCACGTCGATGGGAGTCAAGATTTGAAGGTAGGGTATTTGCAAGCGGATCGGGGAGTCGATCATGTCGTTCAAGACCCCTGCTGCTTGACCGATACCGATGTTGACGAGTTCCTGCAAAGCATCGAGCTGTCGAGCGCTTAATTTCATTGGGTGCTCTCCTGGCTGGCACTGAGAGCTTTTTTGATCCACCCGATCAGTTCGTCTGAGTTGGGCATTTTGTGAATGACTGCCAGGGCTCCGAGTTCCATGCACTCGGAGTGGGTAGTTGCTTGGATGTCTGCGGTAATTACGATGACTGGAATTTTATATCCTCGATCGCGCATGGCTTGCAGGACTTCCCGACCTTCCATTTCCGGCATCAGCAGGTCTAAGAGCATACAGTTTGGAGTTTTAGTGCCGAGCAGTTCTAGAGCTTCTGGGCCGCTGGATGCTTCCCAAGTCTCGTATCCTTCTGCTCGCAGGATTTTGCAGATTACCCTGCGAGTCAACCACGAATCTTCGACAACGAGAATTGATGTCACTACGTTCTCCTCCTTCTATTGTTTAGGACTGATCGGCGTTGCAGGTATTGCTTTTATCTTCACAGTAATTTAAAGTGCTGGGACGGTGTGCGAGCGAGCCTGACTCGGAATTCCTGTTCTTAAAAACTAACGCATTAATGTGTTCGATAGTTTAGTATCTTGGACTATGGGAAGAAAAAACCCGGTTTCTGAATGAAACCAGGTTTGCGGGATCGGTATTGGTCCTAACATCGGCGCTCAGTTATAGATTACCAAACGCTTCCGGAGGGACTCTACTCGCTGTTTGGCAGTGGCATTGTCTGGATCGCAGGCGAGAGCTTGTTCGTAGATTTCCAAGGCTTGAGCTGTTAATTTCTTGCGCTCGTAGGCGTGACCCAGATTGTTGAGAGATGTAACGTATTCGGGCTGCAACTTCAGGGCTTCTTTGTACTGGCGGATCGCGATGTCGTATTGTTCTTGGCCGAAGTGTGCAAAACCGAGGGCGTTGTAAATAACGGCTTGATTTTCTTCGCCTTCTAAGTCTTTGGCTTTCAGGGCTTTTTGAAACAGTACGATCGCCTGGGAATACAGCTTCTTATCTAGATATATACTTCCTAATTCGTAGTATTCCTGTGCTGTTCCTTTTTCTACCGTCAATTTATTTTCTAAGCGTTCTAAAGACATTTCCAGGTTCCGAGTTTTGAGAATCTGGCGCACCACAAACCAGGAACTGCTGCCGAGTATAGCGAGCAGGACTGTCAGGTAAACAATGAGCAAATTACTATCCATGTTTTTCTTAAAATTAGGTAGGTGCTGTGGAAGGTTTTATTTATTTTAATGCGCTAGCAATCTCTGACATTTGCCTCTGCAACTGTATAAAAAACACGGAAATAGCGATCGATCGGCCCGATCGCGATTTCTGAAAAAGCAAGAATCCAGAAGTAAGAACAAAGAAGGAAATTTGGTTTCAACCTCCTAGATTTATCAGGAGTTTTCCTTCTCTGGCAGACAGTTAAATCTTTCTTACTTCTGCTTTCTGCATTCTGAAAATAAGGCGAACTTTCACACTCCGGCTCGATTGGCCATTTCCACGACTTTACCGAATGTTGCGGGGTCAATAATCGCCATTTGTGCCAGCATTTTGCGGTTGATTTCGATGTTGGCTTTCTTCATGTTACCGATCAGTCTGCTGTAGCTCGTGCCGTGCTGGCGCGATGCGGCATTGATCCGAGCAATCCACAGGCGGCGGAAATCGCGTTTGCGTTTTTTGCGATCGCGATAACCGTTACGCAGGGCCTGCATCACCCGTTGGTTAGCTGTGCGGAACTGTTTCGACTGTGCGCCTCGGAAACCCTTGGCTAATTTGAGAATTTTTTTGCGGCGCGCTCTGGCGACATTACCGCGTTTTACCCGTGTCATCTTTAATTTCCGTTAAACTTTACAAGTATGGAAGCATTAACCGCACGTTAGCGTCGTTGGTTTCGTCGATGACGACCAGCTTAGAGAGACGGCTTTTGCGAGCTGAACTTTTGTGCTGTAGCAAGTGGCTTTTGTAAGCTTTGCGGCGCACAATTTTACCGGTGCCGGTCGCTCTAAAGCGCTTTGCGGCTGCTTTGCGAGTTTTGAGTTTTGGCATGGACTGGTGTTATTTGGACACAAGCTTTTACTCTACCACGTTTTTGGTACTTTCTGCAAGGGAGATTTGCGGGTTGGCAGTTGGCGAGTTAGGGAGAGGGGGAGAGAAGGAGAGAATTTGACTATATTTTTCTATAATTAACACCCGTTTCAAACCAGAACGCAACTGTATGCCCGCGATCCAAACCCTTACGGAATGAGTCATTCCCCATCCTTCAATTTTTAAATCTAAAATCTAAAATGGTATAACCTTACATAGCGGCACCAATATTATCACCTTGGTTTCTTGCCACTTAAGTTTTAAAATTTTAGTTAAAAGCCGATCGCCCTAACCGTCGCGAACCATCCAAACCAACATCCCCAGCAACGGTTCTACCGGCGGCACAGGATAGTCATTGAGGTCAATTGTCAGAGTTTTTGACTCCAACTTCAGAAATCTCCAAACAGTACCGCTGCTGACACTTCCGTAAATTGTGGCGATCGGGATATTGTTAATTTCATTAAACTTTTGAGCCGCCACCATTTCTGCCGCGCACTGTCCCAACCCAACTTTTAAATCCGCTTTTTTCGCTTCAACGATGACAACAGCAGGCGCTTCAATCAATATTTGTTCGGGAGAGCGACTGATTAAAAAATCACAAACTCCGCTCAATCCTAATTCCGGTTCTACGGTAAAATCTTCTCCCGAAAATAGACTCACTTGCCGCTGTAAAATTTTTCTAACTTCGACTAAAATAGGACTAATAATCAGTTCCGATCGTGCTTTTTCAGAACCCGTAGCTGTAGCCAGTGGTAGTCCTTCTATTAGCGATTCTATCAAGTAGGAGCTAGGATGAATCGGCGCGGTTGGTGGCAGAAATCGCCCTGCTTCTACGGTTGTTAAGCCGAAATCGCGTTTAGCCTTTCTGAGTGTAAATTCACTGTAGGGCATTGAAAACACCATTTTTATGAACGCAGCAGTTTAGTAAATTTGAAATCAAAATCATGGCATACAGCGATTTTACACTGCGAAAAGTTAAGCAAAGCTTCGGATTGACCGCAGTTGAAGGCGGGCGCTTTTTGCCGGAAGTCGAGCCGATCGCGCCCAGTCCCATTCTAGCAGGCTTGCTAGAAGATGCAGTTCCCTGGGCGATCGCAGTAGGAACGGAAAAAGCTAAATCAGAACTAATTATCGCTCCCGTGCTTTTGGAAGTCAAACGGTTGCTGAACCGCCAAATTAGCGTATTTTTCGGCACTGATTTCACAGTCGATATCGCGGCGGGATTAAATTACTAATTAACGTGAACTCGACGGGCGTTCACGGGTGAAAAGCTTGCGGCTCTCCAGAGCGTACTATCGAGCGACTATATTGCCTCAAAACAGGACAATACCACGCGAGCGCCTTCGTGAGTTCTGCGTTGGGCCCTGTTGGCGCTCATTGTGGGCATCACAATCAAAGCTCGCGGTGTCAACTGCGATCGCCGGTCACAACGTCAAGGGACGATCGCACTTGACACTCTGCTGTTAACTGTCCTAACTAAAACTATAAATAAGAGGTTCAATATTATACAGGGAGAGTTGTCGAGTTCACGTTGGAAACTGTTTGACCATCCCTGAAAGCATCTCGACAGGCACCGTAATCTCACTGCCCAAAAGCACCTGTGCCTCGAAGCTTGCCTGAATCGTCATTGCTAAGTCAGTTACAGTCAGATGAACCTGTTGAGCTTTAGCATCTGCCACTATCAACACAGGCGTTGCTTGATCGGGGTATGAAAAAAATAAGTTGGAAATCGCGAAGCTTTGTGGATACTGGTTTATATGACTTGCATATTTAGCCTTTCATACCGTAAATCAGCAACGCCCAAAAACAAATCCTGGTCGAACGGTTTCAGCGCAAATCTGATAATTTGTGGATTCCCCAGATCTATCGAGATGGGGACAGGATCGAATTTGCCAGCATTGGCTTTGCTTGTGCGATCGCAACCCTCTATGAAAATATTGAGCAGCTATTGTAAACCCTGATCAGCCCTCAGTCCCCAAAGGCTAATCGCGCACAGAGAGCATATTCATTGAGTTATAGTGACCGCCAAAGTCAAGACTCAGCATCCCCAGGAAACTGGAAGACTGGAAGTGATCGTAGTCGGAGGCATTCTGGCACCCGATCAGGTGATCTCCCTAGATACAAATTTGTTATAACGTTCTCATCCTGAGAGAACTTTCCAAGATAAGCCTAACGTTCCCACTCACCGGACACAGTTAACTTTCGCAACCAGCA
This sequence comes from Microcoleus sp. K4-B3, assembly GCF_036704615.1. NCBI lineage: Bacteria > Bacillati > Cyanobacteriota > Cyanophyceae > Oscillatoriales > Microcoleaceae > Microcoleus > Microcoleus sp. K4-B3. Next base: position 27,267 of record NZ_JAUBSF010000046.1, on the reverse strand, counting down.
ATAAATTACGCTGTTCCGGTGCAGTGGGCTTGTTAGACCGCTTGGAGTAGTAGTGCACTGCTCTCAATGAATTCTGTGAGTGCTATCTGCTCTGCTATCTCATTTACAAAGCTTCAGTTCAGAAAGAACCTACCATCCACTACCCTTACCTAGATCACTAATTTTTGTGGCAGCCATCTGAAGAGATGTCAGGAGATCAGAAGTCTTAATAGCTGGTTCAATCTCAGCAAAATCTATTCCGTCCTGCGAAGCAAGACTCAAGCACCAAGCATTTGCAGAGATGTCATCTGGAAAGTCAATGAATCCAACAGAGTCAGTACTTCTTAAGATAAAGCAACCAATAACATGACCACCGAAACTCTCGATGCCCACGCGCAATAGTTCTCCGATATCTTTCGGCTCTGCGATGAGATTACGCCAAGCACTAGGTGTATATCGTCCACGATAGAAGTAGGTTTTCATCTGCAAAAATTCCTATTGGTTGAAAGTTCTTTACTTTTGCTTAGTTTGTTGTAGACTACCTTTTTCCGTAGTCAAGCTTTTCCTTGCATAACAGTAAAAGGCTGCTTTGCTCTTATCTATTCCAAGCACTGCTAAACGTTAGACATTATCAAATGATTTAAAGACTATGCCCTGCTAAGATTTCAGTCTAACGGCTTGCGCTTTACCGAACGGCGGTAGAGTTTTCATCACAAGCAGACAACTCAACGCTCCGTTCAGTGTGCAAGCGCTTATTAAACACTAGTTAGTTTGTACGTCTAACCACGTCTTACCTTCTTGAAATGCTTCGATCATCTTTTGGTAGTCTGGTGATGGATTCATAGCAAAAGCTTCGGTCTCGATTTGAACAGCCTCCTTGAAATTACCACATTCAGCATAAACACAGGCTAAGGTATCAAGATTGGTAGCAACTCGATGAATGTTACATGCCTTTAATGCAAGTTCCAATGCTTCTTCTTTGGCAATGATTGAATGAACAGATTTATTAGAGGCAAATAACCATGCAAGATTATTGCGAGCAGCAGGGGAATGTGGATATTTTTTGATGGCAGTACGATACTCGTTTACAGCTTCTGGAAAGGCTCTTGAGCTCTCAAAGGTTATTGCTCGAATGAAGCAGAAGTATCCTTCGACATTTTCACTACTGAGATCGATCAGAAAAGTACCATTCACTATTAATTCTGGCGTAACACCATACTGTGCAGCATAGTCACTATCGGTAAACTTATTGAATCCATAGTTCGTATCCCAATTGACATACTTGTTATCATCCAATCGCCAACGGATAAAATTATGGTCTGGAACTTCGACCATTCGTAGTGGAATGTTAAGAACTTCCCCTATACAAAGATATAGAAGGCTACTGAGATCACAGTCTACAGTAAAAAATTTCTCTCCAGCATGGGTAAGAATATGTGACTGACGAAGGTCGTTTTCTGATGAGTAAGCAAGCCGCTGCTCAATATCTCTTGGCATCAATCCCTGACTGAAGCTACTTATTAGATGGTAAGGAATTGAACAGATAAAGTTTTCAGTTGTAACTACTTGTTCAATTTGGCGCAATATACTAATTGCGTCTTCAATAGTTGTAACCTTCCTTATTTTTACTTCACTCTGAACATGTTTAATTACAGAGTCAAGCTTCTCAATAACAAAGCTTGATACATTTTCCGCTCGACGGTCCTCGTCAAGGACACGATGACCAGATGTTTTGTACTGCGGTTTGTATGCTTCCGCCTTTTCTTCTAAAGGGGCAATTTTAAGGGGGTTCAAAAGCCGCTGCTTTAAATAAAACAAACTCCATCTCCTTGCTATGCTATTTTGTATGTCTAACTTGCGCTTCACAGGCGGTAAGTAGACGTAACTCAGGAGTAGGGTATACCGACCCTCCTGTGCAAGCGCTGGTTATGCTGGGATAGTAAATGCTCGAACTGCGCTATCAGTCTGCTACAGAAAATTAATAATGGAAAACCATCGTTCTAGCTTTTCATCTGCCAAACATTCTGATCGCTGTAGATGAAGCTGTAAATGTGCATTTGAGTTTCATCCAGTCCGAGAAATTCGTAAATGCGAGCGTGTTTTAAGTTTCGTGCGTAGCTAAGAATAAGCTCCATGTCACTCGACTCGTAATAGTAGAGTGGGAACACTGCGCTGTAATCCTTTTCGGATTCCTTGTATACAAGATTTATAGTTGCTGTATTGCATCTTCCCCACATGTAACTTGTCGGACCGCCCCATGCAGCTTCTCTTGCTTCAGAACCTAACACTTGTTGTATTTGTTGGGCTTGGTCTGGCGTGACCTTAGAGATTTCTAAAATAGTGAAAGCAGTGATGGTTTCGGGGTAGTGCTTTGGGGAAGTATTGACAGGGAAAATCGATGGTATTACAAGAATTTCGCCAAGGTTGAAAAACCAAGTGTCGATGGAAGCTATCACATCTTTGATGTCGTTAGAATTAGGCAAACTAATTGTGTTCATAGATCCTTGTTCCAAAAATACGCGACTTCATCGGCATAACTATTAATAGACTGAAAGTTTCCGCCTAAGATCCCATTAATAGGTAGATAGGCAGAATGATTCGGCATAACACCCCAAATTCGTACTTAGGTAGAACCTTTCTGGATACTACGCTGCTGAAGGTAAATATCCGGACGCTTTCCGCATCTTTTCAAATTCATTGCGGGGATGAGCAGATGTTTCATTAGACACGCCGTATCCTATTCTTCCACACTCGTGATCAACAGCACCATTCTAGTCTATGATTCTCGGCAGTCCGTGGTAATTTCTTATATAAGATTAGTAACCGCAGCTATGGAGACTTAAAAACTGAAACGGAAAGGGCGAGATCAGCTTTATGAGGAACTCAAAAAGCCGACCATGATTGCACTCACTCCCACCGGAGTGGAAAAGCTCGATGAGTTAGCCGCTGCCTTCTCTATGTCTCGTTCCGAATTCATCGAGCGCATGGCTCGGAGAATGTTTTCCGTACAAGGAATCGAGTCAACCCAAATTTATGATGGAGAATCTAAAACCCCATGCCCTTTAAAGCTTGAAAACACCAGGAAATCGTCTTGACGGGTGAAGTCCTGGTGCCTTCGATGCTTCGGTTAAAACCAGAACGACCCTATCAACGATATGCCCTTCCCGGTTGGATAGGTGGCGACCTGCCCATTAATGACAGGTTAGCAAATTACTCGATCCTTGAAAAGAGCAGAGGTTCTTACCTCGCAAGAATCTAAGTATGGTGTTTTGGTTCCATATAGTTCTTTTCAACGATTGAGCCATGATGCAACCCAAACCCAGCGATCGCGAGGACAGCGCTCCCATCCTCGAAGCCTCCACCCAGTTAGAATTAACTGAGGTAAAAGTTCTTCCCTCTCAGTCCACCCGGACTAAAATCCGCAAGCCACGCAACCTGCCTTGAACATAACCACCTCTATTTACAACCAAGTCAATGGAGATGATTGCCAGTTGAGCGCCTGTTATCAGTGCGACGCAGGCTTTAAAAAAGCCTCCAAATTGGAGGGAGTATGGACAAGATGGCTCCCCGCAACGCCGTCTTACCTCAGCTTTTGACCTGGTATTTTACCAGGTGGGTACCGTTGGCTCGGACTTAAAGTTTCTGGGTACAAGCCCAGTTTACTGCTGTCCAAACATCTTGATTCCCGAGAGTTAAGAGTTATAGATCAAAAAAACATTATTGGCAGTCACCAACGTCGCAGTAGAACCTTTATTTAATATATACCAACTAACCAGATTTTGGCAAGCTTCGAGCAATTTAACTTGCATACCAGATAGATTCAACGGTTTGAGCGATCGCCAGTGCTGACGATCGCCCTTGAGCCACCAAGTCCGCGTCGAGCACAACTGTAACGTGACCGAGTTTGCGGCCCGGACGCGATACTTTCTTACCATACCAATGTACAAAACCACCGCTAATTTGTGCCAGTTGTTTTCGTTTGGCTAAATAGTCGGACTCAGCCGACTCGTAGCCGAGCAAATTTACCATGACAGCACCTGCACATTTCAGAGCCGAATTGCCTAAAGGCAGTTGACAAACTGCGCGCAAATGCTGTTCAAATTGTGAAGTTTCGCAGGCATCGATGGTAAAATGTCCCGAGTTGTGAGTGCGGGGTGCAATTTCATTGACTAACAGCTTATTATCAGCGGTTAAAAATAATTCAATGCCGAATACGCCGACAGCTTCTAAGCTGTTGAGGAGAATGCGGGCGATCGCACAAGCTTCAGTTTTCACATCTGAACTAATATCAGCGGGCGCAATCACCAGGTGGCAAACTTGATTTTGCTGTTGGGTTTCTACGATCGGATAAATAGCAATTTCCCCAGTTGCCGATCGAGCTGCAATCACAGCCAACTCGCGATCGAACGGCACAAACTCTTCTACTAGCAAAGACTGACCTTGGAGTTTAGCACGAATTGACTCAAAACTCCCTCGATCCTTAACAATAAAAGTACCTTGGCCGTCATAACCGTGGCGGCGAACTTTGACGACAAAGGGAAAGTCGATCGATCCAGCATCCGAGTCTCCTGCAATCTGCACGGTGTCAGAAACAGAAATTGCCGGAAAGTCGATCGCCACCGCCTTCAACAATTCGGGGGGCAAATTCGCACTGCAATCCCATTCCCAAAACCTCGGAGTTGGCAAACCCAAACCTTGTAAATAACAGCGTTGAACGTACTTATCCAACAAAGGAGAAAGCGACGACAAACTCGGCTGAAATAACACACCTTGCTGTTCGAGCGGCCGCAAACCATCCAAATCCACAAACTCATTTTCAAAAGTAATAACATCGCAGCCAGCAGCCAATTGAGCCGTAGCCAAAACATCATCAACAGCAGCCAAAACAGCACCAGCAGCAACAGAAACTGCCGGATCGGTAGCATTAGGAGTTTGCACTACCAATTCAATATCTAGCGCCCTAGCAGCATCCCCCATCATCGAAGCTAGCTGGCCGCCGCCGACAACGCCTACACGCTTAAAATTGGCAGGCGAACTCGCAGCGGTTTGATTTGATTTCATGTGAGTAAAATTCCGCAAAGTCAACCTGCCTATCTTATCGCTGTTTGCCCCCGGATGAATTACAGTAATTGAAGAATTAAAAGCCCAAAAATAGTTTTAATTGCAGGATTAAATCGAGGCCGAACCTAGAAAAATTTGGTGGCTAAAGTTTTTAATTATTGCACGCTCCGAGCCATTGAGAAACAGGCGTCGAACCCCACTCCTCAAGAAAAGTGCCACATCTAGCAATTCCCTAGCGCCAAGCATGGCATAATTGACAGCACTGCAAAAAGCAGATAGACAGATGCCAACACTGAAAATCAGACATTCAGGGAACAAAATTTATAGGTGAGGATACTGTGAAAGTTTTAGTTGTGGGGAACGGAGGTCGCGAACACGCGATCGCAAAAAAACTGCTAGAATCTACGCGGATTAAACAAGTATTCTGCGTACCGGGCAACGGCGGCACAGCTACCACCAAAGGCTGTCAAAATCTGTCGCTCAACATCGACGACTTCCAAGGCATCGAACGCTTTGTGATGGTCAACAACATCGGATTAGTCATCGTCGGCCCCGAATTGCCCCTATCGCTAGGCATCGCCGACTATTTCCAACAGCGAAAAATGATGATTTTCGGCCCCACCCAAGCCGGCGCCCAAATTGAATCCAGCAAATCCTGGGCCAAAGAATTGATGCTCGAAGCAGGCATCCCAACACCCAAAGCTGCCGTATTTACAGACGCAGAAGCAGCCAAAGCATACGTTCTGGAACAAGGAACCCCAATAGTCATCAAAGCAGACGGACTCGCATCAGGCAAAGGAGTAACCGTTGCCACCACCGTCAAAATGGCTCACAGCGCCATCAACACCATTTTCCGAGGCGAATTCGGCACCGACAACATCCGAGTCGTCATCGAAGAATTCTTAACAGGTCAAGAAGTCTCGATTCTCGCCCTCACCGACGGCATCACAGTGGAACCGTTGCTGCCGGCCCAAGACCACAAAGCTATCGGCGAAGGCGACAAGGGAGCCAACACCGGCGGTATGGGAGCCTACGCCCCAGCGCCCATTGTCACCCCGGAACTCATGGAAAGGATTCAAGAAGAAATTCTCGAACCCACCCTCGCAGCACTGCAAAAACGCAAAATCGACTACCGGGGTGTACTCTACGCAGGTTTAATGATTACGCCCGAAGGAGAACCCAAAGTCTTAGAATTCAACTGCCGTTTCGGAGACCCCGAAACTCAAGCGGTTTTGTCGCTGCTGGAAACTCCTTTGGAAGATTTGGTGCTGGCCTGCTGTCAGCAGCGTCTCGGTGAATATTCTATTCGCTGGAAGTCGGGGGCCTCTGTGTGCGTAGTTTTAGCTTCTGGGGGTTATCCTGGAAGTTATCAAAAAGGCAAAGTTATTACAGGTATTGAGGAAGCTGAAGCCAAAGGAGCAGAAGTTTTTCACGCCGGCACCCAGTTGAAGCAGCAGCAGTTGGTGAGCGACGGCGGCCGGGTTTTGGGCGTCACTGCGGCGGGAGAAACTTTGGAACAAGCTATCTCCAAAGCTTATGTAGCAGTTGATTGCATCCAATTTGAAGGGGTCTACTGCCGTCGGGACATCGGTCGCCGAGCTCTGGGCGATAAAAATTAGGAATTCCGGCATCGACCGCCATCCGAAAGCCAAGCAATCTCAATGTAGAAATGTAACAATGAAGTTTGGTATCTCTGCGGTGGCGGTAGCGGACAAGTCGCAGCAGAAAATTCGATCGGGAACCAACGGAATTGATCTTGCTTTTAATATTGAACTGGTGAACTGGTGAAATGCTGGCCATACTAAACAAAATCGGAGAAATTATTGCCCGCTGGTGGTCGGATTTTACCCTCCAGACCCGCCTGATGGCCGGTGCTACCCTCGTAGTGTCGTTAATTATGAGCGGCCTGACATTCTGGGCCGTGAATACTATCCAGCAAGACGCCCGACTTAACGATACTCGCTACGGCCGCGACCTCGGCCTGCTATTGGCGGCAAATGTGGCGCCGCTGATTGCCAAAAACGATCGCTCCGAAGTCGCCCGCTTTTCCCGCCAATTTTACAGCAGCACCTCCAGCGTCCGCTATATGCTTTACGCCGACGAAGCAGGGGATATTTTCCTGGGGATACCCTTTTCGGAATCGGAGGTGGAAACTTCTCTGACCCTGCGCCGCCAGATCAAACTTCCCGATAATTTTCTCGCCGACATTGAGGCGAGAAATTTAACTTCTTTGCCTTTGGTGCGGCAGCACTTGACGCCCGATGGAGAAGTTACCGATGTATTTGTGCCGTTAATTCATGAAGACAAATATTTGGGAGTTTTGGCGATCGGCATTAACCCCAATCCCGCAGCAGTTATCTCTTCAAATCTGACTAGGGATGTCACTTTAGCAGTATTTGTGACAATTTGGGTGATGGTAATTTTGGGGGCTGTATTTAATGCTCTGACAATTACTCAGCCCATCAAACAATTAGTCTTTGGGGTCAAAAACATCGCCAGCGGGGATTTTAAGCAGCGAGTCGATCTGCCTTTGGGGGGAGAATTGGGCGAGTTGATTGGCAGTTTTAACGAGATGGCCGAGAAACTAGAAAGTTATGAAGAACAAAATATTGAAGAGCTGACAGCGGAAAAAGCTAAGTTAGAAACTTTGGTTTCAACTATTGCTGACGGGGCGCTTTTATTAAACGCAAATTTGCAGGTAATTTTAGTTAATCCGACGGGGATGCGGATTTTTGGATGGGAAGGCAAAAATGCGATCGGAGTAAATGTTCTGAACATTTTGCCTTCGGAAGTGCAGCAGGAGTTGGCCAGACCCTTACACCAAATAGTGGCGGGCGAGCGCGAAGGCGGCGAATTTCGCATCTCGATGAGCGAACCAATTAACCGTACAATTCGGATTGTTTTAACTACAGTCATTCTGCACAAAGCGCCCGGTGCCGAACCGCTGTGCAGAAGCTGCGTCCGCCACGAGGAAGATACCTGTACCGAGCCACAACGCCCGGTAGCTGTAGAGTGTACTTTCTACGAGCAAACCTCCAAGCATCAAGGTTCCGGAAATTACCGAGAAAGTCTCAAAGGCATTGCAATGACAGTGCAGGACATCACTCGGGAAGTAGAACTCAATGAGGCTAAAAGCAATTTTATCAGCAATGTTTCTCACGAATTGAGAACGCCTTTATTTAATATCAAATCTTTTATCGAGACTCTCCACGAGTACGGAGAAGACCTTCTAGAAAGCGAGCGTAGGGAATTCCTAGAAATTGCCAATCGAGAAACCGATCGACTAACTCGTTTAGTTAACGACGTGTTAGACTTGTCGCGGCTCGAATCCTGCCGAGTTTATCACTTGGATGCTGTTGACCTCCCGCAAGCTGTGGAACAAACCCTGCGGACTTATCAGTTAAATGCTAAGGATAAAGGCATCGAACTAGAGCAACAAGTTGACCCGTATTTGCCGCCTGCTTTAGGTCATTACGATTTGCTGCTGCAAGTATTTGCAAATTTAGTAGGAAATGCCTTAAAATTTACGCAATCCGGCGGCAAGGTGGCAATTCGAGCGTATTTGCTAGAGTCGGAGGCAACCACCCACAAAGGTGGCCAATCCGGGAACCACAACTTGTCACCAAATGCCGGACATTTTCCGGTAGTGCGGATTGAAATTTCTGATACTGGAATTGGCATAGATCCCGAAGACCAACAAGCAATTTTCGATCGCTTTTTCCGGGTAGAAAACCGAGTACACACTTTAGAAGGAACGGGATTAGGTCTTTCTATTGTCAGAAACATTATTGACAAGCACCACACTAAAATTAATTTAGTTAGCGAAGTTAATGTGGGTACGACTTTCTGGTTCGACTTGGCAGTTTACCAGCCGAAACAAACAGTAGAGATGGAAAATTCTAGGCCAGTGGAAGCAACGGTGGAGAGTGAAACAATTGCGAGTCATGTTAAGTAAACACGACTTACGCATAGCCTTCTACATATAGCGTGTTCTAGGGACAATCCCCCGTGGTTGCCCCTCTTCATAGGATGGTTGCCTAAGTTGTGGTAATTTAGCCCAATTAACGTCAAACTCGATGGCTATTATAACCCAGACTTTTTACAGCCGTGTGGGTTCTGGGTGTTCTGTTTTTTTAGGTGTGTCTACTTAGTTATTGGAGTTTAGACTAAAAAGTGCGATCGCACTCAAGTCTCCAGATTAATCAGCCTGACCAAATGCTGACATCATCAGTGTTGATTATCCTTAGCTGTCCTATCTAAGCTCAATTTTACCGATAAAACTATATACCAACACCAATAAGTACCAATACCAAATAATCCCCCCTCTGTCAAATTAGTCATTAGCATAAATGTTAATAGATACAAAGGCAAACCTGACTCGGGAAAACTTTCTTTAACTAGGTACTTTATACCTCTAAATATATTATTAAAAAATGATAAAATAAACAATAACAATCCGACCCAACCCAGGTCGCAAAGTATATCAAGAAAACCATTGTGAGAGTGTGGTGGCACAAAACCTGAGTTAGCTACTATAATTCCGTAAGCTGGGTTTTCCAAGCGACGCCAAGGCTGCCAAAATCCTGCCATTCCATAACCAAATAGGGGATGATTTTGATTAATTCGATCAATAATTAAAGGCCAAAAATCGGTTCTACCCGTTAAAGTCATATCTTTTTTCAAACCATCAACAACAATAGCCTCTAAATTATTTAACACCAAAATACTTATACCTATACTACCCACCAAAAATAAGATAAAGCAGAGAAAAGCCCATTTAACAGGTAATTTTTTTAATAGGGCTAAATAACTCCACAAACTGATTAATACAAGTGTCAAAATCCGACTAGCACCGCTACAACCTTTTTGCAATCCTATTAAAGCTATTAAAGTTATAAATAATGATAAGTATCGATATTTACGATCCTTAACAGCATATAAAATCCATAAAGAAGCTGTATTAGCCATTTGAAAAGAAAAAGGGTTTTTATGACCGAAAACTCCTGTCCAACAACCGTCCGGTGCTGGATTTGGTTTCACCACTCCCCATAAAGCTAATAAACCAGTTAGCCATCTCAATAATCCATAAATTTCCAACCAACTATACACTTTCCCTACATAAATAGACACCAGTGTTATTCCCCACATAGCAAAAATAGCACGAAAAGTAATTTCAGGAGTTTGTGACCACAAGCCAGACAAAGTCATGATCGACAAAAACAAACCTAAACAAATGTCTCCTGCTATCCATTTAATGACTACAGAGACTGTTTTTTTTGTAGTTTTAGTTAATCGGGGAAATAAGATTAATATCATGGCACCATAAATGGCAATTTGACCAATAATCGTTGGGGGTGTGCTTTCTAAGTTGTATAAAACTTTAGGATGGAGTTTGGTAAAGGGCATCGCTACGATCCCTGAACCACCAGTGATGGTAAAAAAAAGTATCCCCACAAAAATTTTTTCTAAAGTGGCACCCAATTTGGGATGGCGTGCGACTAAAATATAAATAGTCACAAAGATGACAATCGCTAAACAAAACAGCATCAACCCAAACATCGGCACTCTTAAAATATCTTTCATGGCTTGACCTCTATCATCAAATTTGTTACTACCTATGAAATGGCTTACCCTTCCTGCCTTACAAGTGCCAATGCTGGCGCTGGTACTCACTCTCTCTTACCCTCAAACAAACCTCGCTCAGTCCCCACCCCCCACAATAAGCATTAATACTGACTACTATCTAGGTGGTGGAGACAATATTAGAATTGATATCTACGATCTGCCCCAGCTTAGTGGGGAGTATCAAATTCCCGCTGGGGGAGCTATTCAAATCCCGATTATTGGTAGTATTCCCCTTCAAGGATTAACTTTACAAGAGGCAGCCCAAGTTATTACTAGAGCTTATGGCCGGGTCGTAAAAAGACCTTTAGTTACCATCAGCTTACAAGCTGCCCGCCCGCTCAATATTTGGTTATCTGGTGAAATAAGTCGTCCCGGCTCTTACTTATTGCCCCTAGCTAATGGAGGTGGAAATAGACCATCAGTTCAGTTTCCCACCCTTCCTCAAGCTTTAGAAAAAGCTGGGGGTATTCGAGCTAGCGCTGATATCCGCCGGGTAATTGTCCGACGTCGTATCAAGGCTAACCAAGAAGTAACTATCACTTATAACCTGTGGGATTATTTACAAACTGGTCAAACAAGCCAAGACATCACGTTGCGAGATGGAGATCAAATATTGGTTCCCCCTCAAGAAACAATTAATTTAGCAGAAACAAATCAAGTTAGTGAATCTAATTTTTCTATACCCGCAGAGCAACCCCGTACTGTCTCAGTATTCGGAGAGGTGAAGCGTCCCGGTAGATATGTAGCGATCGGTGGTGATACCCAAAATGGTCAAAGAAGCAATGGACAACCGACCATCATTCGTGCTCTACAACTAGCTGGTGGCATCACATCAATCGCCGATATTCGCCAAATCCAACTCCAACGTTATACTAGAAATGGCAAACAACAAATCCGCACTATTAACCTCTGGCAATATTTGCAAGAACAAGATACCTCTCAAGATACTATACTACAAGAAGGGGATATCATCTTTGTCCCGACAGCGACGGTTATCGACCCAGGAGAAGTTTCTGTTCTAGCTACTGCTAGCTTTGCTCCGGGGACTGTGCAAGTGAGTGTTATCGGAGAAGTCAATACTCCGGGTGGGCTCAAATTACCTCCTAATACTACCTTAAATCAAGCAATTATGAGTGCGGGGGGTTTCAGATTAAGTCGCGCTAACTCTAGAGCCGTGGAACTGATCAGGCTGAATCCTAATGGAACTATATCCCGCTCGGAAGTAGCAATTAATTTGAATCAAGGAATCGATGCTCAAACCAACCCACTTATTCAAGATAATGACATAATTATAGTGGGACGATCGAGGACTGCTACCTTGGTAGACACCATTACCACTGTTCTCACACCAGTTAATAATATTATTGGTGGAATTCTTGTTCCCACGAGACTTATAGAGCTACTCAGACTCTTAGGAAATTAGAAATTAAACAACATTTCTATTATGGATAAAAAACTGTTTTCTTCTCTCAAGAATGACCTTAATGGTCAATATCTGTCTGTCCCCTCCGCTAATTACCTAGCTAGTACCCCAGAAGAGGATGACCAAGTCCTTGATATTAATTGGGTAATAGCTGTCGTCAAACGTCGCCTTCTGGTGATGGCGATAGTAGCTGCCAGCATAGCTACTTTGAGCGGTACTTTCGTGCTCAGGGCTGCCAAAAAATCTATTACTGAGTATGAAGGAAAATTTACAGTTTTAGCAGAACCCCTTACGACTGACGATCGGCTATCAAAGCTCTTAGTCCAAGCTCAAAATAACAGTATAGGCATCACAGACTTGAACAAAATTAAGTCCTCAGCGGAAGAAGGTTCATCGGTGGACTATCAAAGTTTAACGCGGGTTTTAAAAAGCCCAGAAGTGCTAATACCATTAGTTAATAAATTGCAACAAAGATATCCAAATTTTGACTATAAAAATCTCAACAGCCGCTTGACTATCCAACGTGTTACTTTCTTGCGAGATGGGAAGCAGGGGGGTACTAAACTCCTAGATATTAGCTACCGCGATCGAGACCCCAAGCGCATCAAATATGTGCTGGAAGAAATGGCCAAATATTACGTAGAATATATGGGCAAAGAGCGCTTAAGAGTTAGCAAACAAAGTATTGATTTTATCGCTAAACAAATGTCACCCCTCCAGCAGAAAGTAGATAACTTGCAACAAGAATTACAAATATTAAGAATTAAGTATAACTTTAATCAACCAGAACTACGCAGCCGCAGCCTATCAGATCAGCTAGATAGTATAACTAATCGTCGTCTAGAAGTGCAAGTACAACTAGCAGAAAGTAGGCAGCAATATGAAAGCTACAAAAAAAGATCTTTAAGGGGCGATAATCGTTGGATTGTTGATATTAGCCCCAAGTCTTATGAAAGTTTAATGAGCAAAGTAAATGAAATAGAGTCGCAATTAGCTTTAAGCTCTACTCAATTTTATGAAAATAGCCTTCCCATTCAATCTTTGCGGGAAAAGCAGCAAAGTTTGCGCGATTTAATGCAAAGAGAAGCTGAGTCTGTCCTCTTTCAGATGAAATCACAAGTAGGACAGTTGGAAGCTCGCGAGCAATTGATAACTAATAGCCAAAATTTACTGCAAGCAAAAATCACTCAAATGCCCCAAGCTCAACGTCGCTATGATGACATACAATTAAAACTAGAACTAGCTAAAGATACTCTGAAACTGTTCCTAGAAAAACAAAAAACTTTACAACTAGATGCTGGTCAAATTGATAGCTCTTGGCAAATTATATCTAAACCACAGTTAGTCACAGACGAAAAGGGTAATATCTATCCAGTAACAGAAAAACCAACTCGCCGCCAACTAGCGATCGCGATAGTTATTAGCAGTTTACTAGGCATTGCTATAGGTTTTCTAGTAGAAGTTTTAAATACTGTTTTTCATACTCCAGAAGAAATTAAATCAGCAACTAAACGCCCTCTTTTGGGAGTAATTCCGATCGCCAAAGCAATAAAAATTAAATCTCGTAGAGGCGAAAGTGTTCCACCTAAATTCACTAGCGTCAGTTCAACTACTAAAAGTGCAAGCTTAAAACGAATAATAGTATCAAATTACAAAGATTTTCCGGTGATAGAGGCATTTCACTACTTATACACAAATATTCAGTTATTAAATGCTGAACACCCGATAAGTTCTTTAACCATCACTTCGACCATTAAAGGTGAGGGTAAATCCACTGTAGCAGTTTATTTAGCTAAAACTGCTTCTGCTGTGGGTAAACGAGTATTATTAGTAGATGCTAATATGCGTTTTCCTCAAGTGCACACATACCTTGGCCTATCAAATATGAGAGGTTTAAGCGATACTTTGACTTCAGATTTAAGCTTAAATGAGGCTATTCAGCGATTGCCCGACGATGACAATCTTTTTGTCCTCACTGCTGGTACTGTTCCCCCAGATCCAATTACATTACTTTCTTCCAGAAAGATGCACTATTTAATGGAACAATTCCTAGTCTTATTTGATTTAGTAATTTACGATACGCCACCTTTAATTGGTTTAGCGGACGGTCATTTACTAGCTTCTCAAACTGATGGTACAGTGCTGATAGTAAAAATTGAAAAAACCGATCGCGGCATGGTAAGCAAAGCCTTAGATCAACTAAAGGTAGCCGATTTTAAAGTATTGGGAGTAGTAGCTAATGGGGTTAAATGAGGGTAAAATGGCGTGAGAGAGGCGAAGGAAGAAGTAAGACAATTTTTTTAGTTTTTAGTTTTGAGAGGTAATAAATTACTGGATATGGGTTTGGAGTTAGCCTATAGTTGGATTATTTTGGGAAACAGGTATAAGAAGTCAATGTAAAATGCAAGATTAAGTAAATCAACCTAATTAAACGTAAAACGATCGGGTTGTTAGCTCCCCGACTTCTTAAAGAAATCGGGGTGGTAATTAGATCGAGACTTAAGAAAGAGCCTTTCTAGCACGTTCCGATCGCTCTTCTGCCGTATCCATAACATCCGCCATTTTATCCACCATTTCCCCTGGATAATTTTCCAGTACCCGAGTAGAAAGCGAAATGCGGCCGCGACCTTCATCGAGGTCAACTACCAGTGCTTTCAGGGGTTGACCGGGAGCAAAGAGCTTTCCAAGGTTATCAATGTATTTTTGGCTGACTTGCTTGATGTGCAGCAAACCGCTAACTCCTTCCAAGTCCACAAACACGCCAAAAGGCTTGATGCTGCTCACTTTTCCTTCCACCAACTGACCGATTTGCAAATCCTTGAAGGCATTCGATTGAGTTGCCATCCGCTGGGAAAGTACGAGTTTTTCTCGATCGCGATCGACCTCCAAAAAATTAACGCTCAAAGATTGACCGATCAGCGATTCTATGTTATCGCGTTCCACTAAGTGCGATCGGGGAATAAAACCGCGCATTCCCTGAACATCTACAGTCACGCCGCCCTTATTTGCGCCAGAAACCCGCACCTGAAGAACTTTTCCAGTTTCCTGCAATTCAATTAAATCTTCCCAAGCTTGCTGAATTTGTAACTGCCGCAGAGACAAGGTAACTTGGCCATCTGCATCTTGTTCGCGGATAATCAAAAAGTCCCGTTCCTCATCCAGCGGAACCACTTCCGACAAATCAGTTACCGTTCTCAAAGCAGCCTCTTCGATCGGCAAAAAAGCCGAAGACTTGCCGCCGATATCAACATACGCGCCGTTTGAGTCGTACTCGAACACTTTGCCGCGCACTACTTGTCCCTTCTGGAACTCGTAATTGTGCTGTTCGAGGGCTTTAGCAAAATCATCCATTGAAAAGGATGCTTTTGCGCTTTGAGAACCTGTAGATTTGGAATTCATGTCAGTTTAGTTGTCAGTTGTCAGTAATTTAGTTGTCACTTGTCAGTAGAAAAATTTTCCCACTCTCCCCATCTTCCCATCTCCCCATCTCCCCATCTCCCACTCTCTAAGCTGGTTGAAGTTGCTGATGAAATAGCTGCTTCACCTGCATCCACGAGTCGGCTGCTGCCGTAGCGTCGTAACTGCCGCGGTGGTCGCAGAAGAAGCCGTGATCGGCATTGTAGCGGAAAATTCGGTGAGAAATACTGTGTTTTTGCAATTCTGCGGCGATTTGGTCAACTTGTTCTAAGGGAATGCTGGGGTCTTGAGTGCCGAAAAAGGCGTAGAGAGTGCCTTTAATGTCTGCTGTGCGGGCGATCGTCGGGGTTCCACCGCCGGGGGTTAGAGTGGCGACACCAGCGCCGTAGAACGACGCTGTAGCCTTGATTTCGGGCAAAGTAGCGGCGAGGTAGGCGACGTGTCCCCCAAAGCAGAAACCGATGCAGCCAAAACCTTGCTGTTTGACAGAGGGTAGAGTTTTGAGGTAATCGATGGCGGCTTGGATATCGCCGAGAAGTTCGGAAGCTGTGGTTTTTTCTTTGTATTCTCTGCCGATTTTGATAGCTTCGGGTGTGTAGCCCGTTTCAAAGCCAGGGGCTTGACGCTGGTAGATAGCCGGGGCGATCGCCACATATCCTTCTTTTGCTATTCTTTCAGTAACTTCGCGGATGTGCGAGTTGACGCCAAAGATTTCTTGAATCACAATAACTGCGGGAAATTGCCCTTCTGCTGCGGGTTGGGCTAGGTAAGCGGCGATTTGCAAATCTCCGTTGGGAAATGTGACGTTAGCTGTGCGAATTTCTGAGTTTGTCATAGGGAGTTTTAATGCAATTTTATTTCATTTGCGAACTAGATTTTTTTTTTACCGCAGAGGGCGCAGAGGGCGCAGAGAAATAAAAGAGAAGTTTTGGAGAGAGATTGTTGGTATTATACCCAGATTTTGGACTCCATAAACCCGGCTAAGTATTTTTTTTGGCTCAAGCTTTTCTTCTCAAACTTCGCGGAGTTCGCGTCTTCGCGGTTCGTTAAACAAATCTCTGTTAGTAACTAATCCTCAAATTTAGGAGATCGCATTACCCGGAAATCTCTGCTTTAAAACAGGCATTACCGGACAAGGTTTTTGCTCCTGCAAATTCTCCGGTTTGTTCCAAGTAAAAGGCCCTTTCTTCTCCGCAGCCATCCACAGCAAGCTTTTTGCTCGCGTCATCGCCACATACAGCAGTCGAAACTCTTCTGCTGTTTTCAAATAACCTGCTTGTTCCCATGCTTCGCCTAGATTTGGTAAAGGATATTTTTCGTGCAAACTTGCTCGAATTTGCGCTCTCGCTACCTCTGCTAATGTGAAATCTCCTAAAAATCTCGCTTGTGGCAAAACTCGCAAACTTCCGGGGATGGTTTGTTCGTGAAGGAACGGCAAAAATACGCAATCCCAATCTAATCCTTTAGCTTTGTGCATGGTAATAATTGTTAGTTGACCTTTGCTGGTATACCGTTCTTCTATTTTGTCGTCTGCATCAACAGGTTCAAATCTTTCGGAACTGACAATTTCGCTCAGTACGTCCAAAATATTGCGCATTGAATTATTGCCTGCTGTTTGGATTGCTACCCGTTCTGCTAATTTGTCGGCGGTGGCTAATTCTGTTTGGTCGTATTGCAGCGCTAAGGCTAAAAATGAGATGATTTGGTAGGGCGGCAGTTCTAAGCTAGCTTGCAGCAAACCGCAGCAAAAATAGCGGCATTTGCGAACGGGGTCTGACTGCTGCGGGTCTAGCGGGCCTGGGTAAAGGAATTGCTCGGGGCTGGTAGCAAAAGCATTGTAGTCTTGTTTGGGGATGAGTTGTCGATCGCTCAAAATCTTTAATGCTGCTTTCAGGTAGTCTGGAGAGTGCGGGCGATCGAGGAATTGCAGCAGTGTTAAGATTTCCCAAGGTACTTGAGAATGTCTGTCCCGCTCTCCCACATCCTCAATTTTAATCCCATATTTCCGCAAATCAAAGCTTAATCCGTGTTTTTGAGGATTTTCTAGCACTTCTTTGATAAACTTGCCTTGTTTGTTTTCCCGCACCAAAATAGCCATCGATTTCAGATTTTCTAACGGCAATTTTGCACTATTTTCCCCATCGCTAGCTTCCGTGCCTGAATGGATAGCTTTTTCATTCCTTGCGAATTCAAAATCGGTGGGTAAAAATTCCTCAACTAACTCAATTACCCGCTTGCCAATCAACTCAACTGTATGGTAAATATCGCGGGGAGTATGCAATTCTAAGCCCCGACCAATGGGAGCCGGATTGGCATTTTGCTGCGGGTCATCGCTGGGTACTGGCTTAATAGTTTGGTCGCGAAAAGGCTGTTCTGTTCCCGCTAATTTCGAGCTATTTACCCATTTCAACATAAAGTTAGCTGCATCGATAATCACCTGGGTGCTGCGACCTGCACCGTCCATTGTCGCTAACTTATTTTCCACTTCGCACTCATCGCAAAATTGGTTAAAATAAATCGGATCTGCTGGTGTAAAAGTAGAATTAATTGCTTGATTTGGGTCGCCAACTCTGATAAAATTGGGAGGTGAGTTAGGACGCTCAGGAGCGATCGCCAATGTTTCCAAAAGCCGAGTTTGCAAAGGTGTCGAATCTTGGGCTTCGTCCTCAAAAACGGCAAATACTTGCTTTTGCTCGATCGCCCTCGCCCTCGGATTGTCCAACACCCGCAAAGCTGCTAAAATCATCTCGTCGTAATCGATGAATTCGCGACTCCTCAACAAAGCCTGATATTTTTGATATAAACCCCCAGCTACCGCTAAAATCTCATAACCGTCCCCAGTATCAAGAGCGCTCATTTCTAACAACTGTTCGGGAAACAAACCAGAAGATTTTGCCTCGTGAATTACTGTTTTAGCTACCTGCGGCAAAATTTCCGTCCGCAAAACCGATTGTCGCCGCAGCCTCTCCGTTTCCTCTCCGTCGAATTGCTGTCCTTCCAACAAAACTTGATATCTGCGGGGATTTTCGGCAATCCAAAGTTCTACACAGGTGCGAATTAATCGGTGACTTTGAGTGGGAGTAACTAAAGTTGAATTTTCTAAATTTAAACCCGACAAATCGGGATGGCGCATCGCAATATTCAAAGCTAAACCGTGCAAAGTGTGCACCGCAAAACCGCCTTGAGATAAAGACAATTCTGCCAATCTTTCCCGAATTTTAGCTTTAATATTAGCAGCAGCCGATCGCGTAAATGTCACGACAATTAACTGGCGGCGGTTGTGAAGCTGGTTGCGGGCGATCGCAATTGCCGACGCAGCAGCCATTCCCGTAGACTTCCCGGCCCCTGGAACCGCCGAAACAGCAAGGGGACCGCCTTGCCAATCCGCCATGTCCTGCTGCCCCGCACGCAAGCTTTCGCGAATTTTAAGGCAAGCTTGTTCTCGCAAAACGGCCGCAAACCCTGATTCGGAAAGCGCTGAGGCTACATCCGGGCGATCGATATTAGTCGTCGATCGCATAAAATCAGTATCAAATTCATCTGTCATTCGATTTTAGATTTTAGATTTTAGATTTTAGATTAGAAAAATATTTGTCGCGTTCAGCCTTTTTAAACGGTATCAGACACCGAGTTGCTTTAGTTGCGATCGCCTATGCCCAGAACCCAAACCGTCAATCGATTTTAGATTTTAGATTTTAGATTTTAGATTGAATAAAGCGACCTCGCTCATAAATCCGGGGGTTGGCGATGGGGAGCAAGGAGCTTTTTTCTCGCTCCACGGATGAATCCGGGGACTTGTGACCAAATTGTTTTCGGTCATCACACCGATATTTATTGGCTTTCATCTGCGTTCATCTGCGTTTATCTGCGGTTAAAAATCCCAAAGTATTCAACCTCTACCGTTTCCATTTCGGTATCGGCTAAACTAATCCTATCTATTCGAGCTTAAATTGAAACCAGCATAAAATTCAATACCCAAGCCTTTTTTAGAGGAATCACCTAAATGAAAACTCACCTCAAAATCAATTCCCCCCCGCCCAAGCCAAACCCAAACCCAGCCAACAGCAGCACAACTCGTTTGGCTGTGGCAGTATTCTTAACTATATCTTCAGCCATTGCTTTGCCTAGCTGCGGAGGAGATCAATCGACCGGCAGCGCTCCACCCGGCGGAGCTTCATCCAGCATCCGTGAAAACCAAGTTCCCGCATCGGCTCCACCACCCCCACCCGCATCCGAGCCAGCAGCCCAAAGGTCAAAAACTCCTGGTGCATCAAAAAAAGCCGCAGAAACTCCAGCAACCCGTCCCCAACTGATTAAAAAAGCCGAACTCAGTGTAGTTGTCAAATCTATTGACGCCAGCACTAAATCTGTTACTAATATTGTCGAAAAACAGCAAGGCGATATCTTGGGTTTCCAAAATCAAAAGCCGCCGGATTCCAGTGTCCGCCAAACCGCGTCTGTGGAGATTCGCGTGCCTCAAGAACGGTTAGAAACTACTTTAGACACTTTGGCAAAACTCGGAACTGTAGAGAACCGTGCTCTGACGGCTGAGGATGTTACCGATCAATTAGTTGACAATGAGGCTAGGCTGCGGAACCTCCGCAAATCGGAAGAAATGGTGTTAAAAATTATGGAGCGATCGGGTTCTATCGGCGACGTGCTCAAAGCTGCTCAAGAGTTGAGCAATATTCGGGAGTCGATCGAACGCATTGACGCTCAGTTAAAAAGTTTGCGAAATCAAGTAGCCTATTCGACTATTAGCTTAACTCTAGAAGCAGCAGTATCGGCTCAACAAACTCCCGAACCTTCTCTAGGTTTGCGCGTGCAGGAAACTTGGGGGAAAGCGACTCATTCTGTGGGTGAATTGACGCTCGGTTTGTTTGGTTTGGGTATTTGGCTGTTGGCTTACAGTCCTTATTTGCTGTTAATTGCGGCTGCGGTTTACGGCTTCAATCGATTTAAGAAACAGCATTCTGTTCCGCCAATTCAAGAACCGAAACCGCCTCAGTAGTCAGTAGTCAGTAGTCAGTTGTTCGTTGTTATTAGCTTTCCAGTCAACAGTCAGCAGTCAACAGTCAGCAGTCAACAGTCAACAGTCAGCAGTCAGCAGTCAACAGTCAACAGTCAGCAGTCAACAGTCAACGGTCAACAGTCAACAGTCAACAGTCCACTGACATCTGACTAATCATCAATTTGCCATCCATCTTTGGTATAGTCTTCATCCACAATCTTTTTCGGACGCATCACCAGAACAACTCGCCCCAAAATAGGAATATCCGGGGATTGTTCAAACCAGTACAATTCTAAATTGCCAGCGTTATCGGCTAGGAAATAACTGTCAGCATCCCACTGTCTTTGGGCTCGATCGGCAATAATCAAAACTTCTTCTACTTTGCCTTGCAGCGGTACCGGCAATTTATCGCTCATTCCCAAAACCGCCACCGGATCTTCAGCGTTCAAAATTACCTGCCATCCGGGAATCGCCACCCAAGCTCCCGCTCCGGAAAATTTTACCATTCGGAACGGCTCGATTTCCTCCGGTAAAGGCACTGCCAGCAAATCTCTGGTAGAAAGCGGCAATTTGCCTACAACCGGGACAACGCGCGGCAATTGTTCCTCGGTATCGAGCCGGTAGACTGGCAAGCGGGGCGCTTCCCGTCTCGGAACTACGGTAAAATCGACGAGCAACTGCTCGATTTGCGCCCTAGCGGTTGGGCTGCTAGCTAATTTTAAACCGCGAGCAATTAAGCGCGATCGCTCTTGCAAATCGCTTTTCTGTCTCGCCAATTGCCAGCATTGGTAAGCCATAGCATCGCCGGGAGTGTCTGTGAACCCTTGAGGGAGACTCCCGAAGTGCGAAAACTCCTTGATCGCTTTAGCAACTTGGCGAGCATCGTCAACATCCAAATTGTGGGTTAGCATCAAAGCTGCTGCCCCGGCCCGCTCTACTTGAGAGAGAATCCGAAACTCGTATAAGATATCGCTACCTTTGCCCAGGAAGTGCGATCGAACTTCGTCTGAAGCCCCAGCATTGACCATGCTGGTGTAAACTTGGGCTGCGACGCTTACTTGATTTTGCTGAATTGGCTCAAAACCAGTTTCTTCAAAAATCCTTTGAGAGTTGTAGCCAGCTTTTAGCAGTGCGGTGCAGGCCTGCCCCCACTCTACCCAAGTGCCTTCTTTTCGGCGGAGCGATCGAATTAACTTTTCGACATCCACAGCATTGGTGGAGGGTGCAGATGCAGGAGGGGATGAATCTTGCGGTGTATCAGTCATAATTGAATCAAAAACCAGCGTTAAGTTATGTGTGATTGGATACCGGCAAGGCTCGTGTCGCGGCAGAGCGATAGATTGATAGTAAGTGAGTTATGAGACTATTGTTACAGAATAGTTGCTCGCCTAAATTTACAAAGGGGAGTTTATCGTATT
Source organism: Microcoleus sp. K4-B3 (assembly GCF_036704615.1). Lineage (NCBI taxonomy): Bacteria > Bacillati > Cyanobacteriota > Cyanophyceae > Oscillatoriales > Microcoleaceae > Microcoleus > Microcoleus sp. K4-B3. Next base: position 5,333 of record NZ_JAUBSF010000046.1, on the reverse strand, counting down.
GTTATGGATAATGCCATTTCAGAGCTCGATCAAATTAAACGCCAGCTCATGACACTACACCGACCGAAAAAACCCAAAATGCTGGTAGTAGACGACGAACCAGACAATCTGGATTTACTCTACCGCACTTTCCGACGAGATTTTAACGTGCTCAAAGCTGAGAGCGGAATTCGCGCCTTGGAAGTCCTCGGCATCGAAGGCGAGGTCGCCGTGATCATTTCCGACCAGCGGATGCCAGAAATGAAGGGAACGGAGTTTCTGAGCAAAACCGTGCCTCAGTTTCCGAATACGGTCAGAATTATCTTGACTGGTTTTACGGACATTGAAGACTTGGTGGATGCCATTAACTCAGGACAGGTTTACAAGTATATCACCAAGCCTTGGGACCCGAACGAATTGAAAATGGTGGTGCAAAAGGCAGCCGAGACTTATGAAGTTCTCAAGCAGCGGACTGAGGAATTGGATCGCGCCCAAAATCAAATACAACTGTTAGCAACAATCATGCAAACGGCTGTCGATTATCCGAGTTTGGATGCAAGTTTAGAGCCAATTGCTACTGCTGTAAGCGATAATTTTTTGGCGGATGCTTGCATTTTGCAACTGGTGGAAGGAAATGTTTTAATGCCAGTCCAAGGCAGTCACACCACCAGCAAAACTGTGGAAAATTGGCTGGCAGAGGACCCTCTGGTTCAAGAGGCAATCGCCTCTCAAACTATTCAGGGTGCTGTGAATATTGCGAACGACCCAGCCCTAGCGAGCCTGCCGCACTATCAGAAATGCGGCATTCAAGCTCACCTGAGCATCCCGGTGATTCACAAAGGTCGATCGATCGCCCTGATTTCCATGCAGTGGAAGCAACCTTGTTCCCTGCGCCCCGACGAACTCACAACAATTCACCTCGCCGCCCAAGAAGTTGCTTTGGTATTGACGAGTTTTCAGGGTCATTAGTCATTAGTCATCAGTCATCAGTCATCAGTCATCAGTCATTAGTCCTTAGTCATCAGTCGGCTCTCAATCTTGAGTCGAAAATGATAGCAAACCAATGATTCTAGACACTAGATCCCGGATCGCTAACAAATAAAAAAGCATTAATGACTGGCGACCGCATGACATGAATAGACGGATTAATTATTTTTTCTGGCTGACAAGTTACCAATCACCAATTACCAATTACGAATCACCAATCACCAATCACCAATCACCAATCACCAATCACCAATTACCAATTACCAATTACCAATTACCAATTACTAATTACCAATTACCAATGACAAATGACTAATAACGCCGAACAAATTAAAACTATATTTAATCGAATTGCACCAGTTTACAACCAATTGAACGACTGGTTGAGCTTTGGGCAGCACCGGATTTGGAAGCAAATGGCGGTGAAATGGAGCTGTGCGGGCCCCGGCAATACTTGTTTAGATTTGTGCTGCGGCAGCGGGGATCTAGCTTTGCTGTTGGCAAAACAAGCAGGGCCGACCGGTTGCGTATTTGGAGTAGATTTTTCCGCCGAACAATTAGCTGTTGCGGCCAGGCGCGATCGACCTTTTCTCACCCCTGTAAGTCCCATTTCCTGGGTAGAAGCTGACGCCTTAGACTTGCCTTTTGCTGACAATTACTTCGACTGCGCCACCATGGGTTACGGCCTGCGCAACGTGACAGACATCCCCCGCAGTCTTCAGGAATTGCACCGCGTACTCAAACCCGGTGCAAAAGCCGCTATTCTCGACCTCCACCGCCCCAGCAATTCCATAATGCGGAGCTTTCAGCAGTTTTATCTAGACACTCTCGTAGTGCCCATTGCTCAGCAATTTGGCATGACTCAAGAATATGCCTACATTAATCCTAGTTTAGAAAAATTCCCGATCGGCCAGCAGCAAGTCGCGATCGCCCGCCAAGCCGGATTTGCCAACGCCACCCACTATCCTATTGCTGGAGCTATGATGGGAGTATTGGTATTAGTCAGTTGACTGTTGTCAGTTGTCAGTTGTCAGTTGTCAACAGTCAACAGTTAACAGTTAACAGTCAACAATCAACAATTCCCAATTCCCAATTATTGATGAATCCCTCTGACATTTGGCTGTTGTTGGCCCCACCTGTAGTGGGAGGAATTATTGGCTATTTCACTAACGATATAGCAATCAAAATGCTGTTCCGCCCCTATCGAGCTATTTACATCAAAGGGCGGCAGTTGCCTTTCACTCCAGGCTTGATCCCCCGCAACCAAGAGCGCTTGGCAAAGCGAATTTCCGACACAATTATGGGTTCGCTGCTGACGCCGGAGGAACTGCAAAACTTGGCGCGCCGCCTCCTACAAACTGAGCGGATGCAGTCGATAATTCTCTGGCTGTTGCAGTTGGCGCTGGATCAGGTAAAAGCAGACGCCGAGCAAAAAACCGCTAAAATTCTCGCTAACATTCTGCGAGATTTGCTGGGGGAATCTGTGCCGCGAATTCTCAAAGTTTTGGCGCGCCGGGAAGATTTTTTAGAAGCTCAGCTAAATCAAATTTTTGACCAAGTTTTGCTGGAGATTCAGCTAACTGAAGCTCAGGCGGCTCAGCTTGCTGAGTGGTTGTTGCAGGTAGTAATACCCCCGGAAGTGCTGCGGCAAGCTTTAATTGACTTTTTGACGGATCGCAATATTTCGATCATCGATGAAGGGTTTCGAGAAAAAACCAGCGGCACTTATTGGGTAGTAGCCAATTTGTTTGGTTTGCGCAACACTTTAACTCGGCTGCGGACTTTTTGTTTGGATGACAAAGAAGCGACAAATCAGCGGTTAGCAGAGTTAACTATTTCTTTGGGAATTCGCGGGCGAATTCAGGAATGGCTGCAAAATTTGTCGATGCAAAATTTACCGGTTTCGACTGTGAGACAGTTGCGAAAAACTATGCGCGACAGCGTTCGCAGCTACGTTCAGCAGCGGGGTACAGAGGTACTTGAGGGGTTGAGCAAATCTATTGATTGGGAAAATATTTCGCGGTTGATTCTCAATCGATTGCAAACTTCAGCGGTGATGAGCGCTTCCCTGGAAATTGTCAGCAAAGAACTGGCTTTGGTTTTAGAGCGCTATCTAGAGCGGGATTTAGAAAATATTGTAGCTCAGGCTATCCCGATTTTGAATATCGACCAGGTGATTGTCGATCGAGTAAAAGGTACTTCTCCTGAAGAGTTGGAGTTAGCAATTCAGGGAATTGTCCAAAGCGAGTTGCAGGGAATTGTAAATTTAGGAGGGATTTTGGGTGTTTTTGTCGGCTGTTTGCAGACAGTTGTGATTTGGATTCAGCGGTGATTTATTTCGGCAGTTGTGAGATATTTGTTGTAGTCTAATATTGACTCGATTTGCGCACACAGTACCAAAAACGCGGTTTTTCGGCAGTAGTTGCCACCTAAGCCAGAGGGTTTTTGGTAGAAACCGGGTTTTTGTGGCCCCATCCTAATTTACCTATTTCCTAAATCTATGCCAGCCCCAAATTCGGACGATCGCACATACATCCCAAAAAACCCCCGCAACCTCAGCCGCCAACAATACGAGCGTTTAACCGCAGAAATGGCAACTCCCTACCGGCCTCTGCGACAGTTTGTTTACGTAGCTTGTGGTGCTTCGGGCTTTATCGGCGGCTTAGTTTTCCTCGCTAAAATTGCCTCGGGCAGGGAAATTGGTTCTGCTTTGCCCAACTTTGCCCTCCAAGTCGGAGTTGTGGCCCTGATGGTGTTCCTGTTTCGCTGGGAGCAGCGCGCCGAGGGTCGATCCCCGAAGTCGAAGTAACAAAAATTTACAAATCGACACAAAAATCTATCTGAGGCAAGGAAAAGTTAGAAATATAAAGAAATTATTATGAAATCCTGGTTTGTCAGCGATCCCTGTAATGATAACGATGTGGCTTCAATTGGGGTCAGCAAATTTAAAGACCCTAATCATAAACCGCTTGTAATTCGTTCAATTGGGGTCAGCTTTCATAAAGACCCTAAATATATAAAATAAATTTAACCCCAGCGCCAGCCTTCACTGATAGAAGAGCTGGCGTTCGGCATTTTGCTAGGAGCGGGAAATTGGTAGATGTGTCACAGTCGAATTAGAAAAAGATTTTGGGAGATTTTACTATGAGCAAGCCATTTTTCCAAGGGCGGTGGACGTTATATTTAGCAGCAGGCGCGGGAATTGTATTTTACAGCAGTGCAGCGGTAGCTGCCGAAAAGGTAGTGCTCAAATACAGTGCGATCCGAATGACTTTACCAGTCAGCGAATTAGAAATTTTTGCAGAAACTGGGAAAATGTCGCCCGCCTTAGAAATGTTGCTGGGAAAGGCAAAAAAAGACCCGGAAGCGGTTCGCCGCAGTCTGACGAGACCGATAAAAGTCAGTCAAAGCTTTTTGGATCGGACGCTCAACACTAAGGTTGGGGAAATAATTCTTGATGAAGTGGGCCAGGTAATTCGCACTCCTTCTGGGAATGCAAATCGAGAAGCTTTGCGCGAGGCCTTGGTGCTGTCTGCAACTAATGATAACGAGATTACGCTGCTGGAAGCGATGAAGAATTATCCGACTCCAGAAGTTAACGTTGAGGGCGATCGTTTAGTTGAAGCTTACGGCAAACTTGTCGCTTTGTCAGAACAATTGGGCGGCGTTTCAGAACGGCTGCAAGATATTTTGAACAAGATTCGTCTGCCTAGATTGTAGTGGATTTTGTCAAGCGGGGTTGATTGCTTCGACCTAGCACAGAATGTTGCTCAACCTGCATAAATTACAGGGGAGTCACATTTTATTTGTGCAAAATTTGCCTAATTTTGACACCTGTTTAAAAAAATAATTCAACGGTAGACAAGCTCCAAACCTGACTGCAATCAGTCATTCCCAAATCTTAAATCTTAAATCTTAAATCGTATAACTTGGCTGTACAATCTATCTCTGGATAGATGTTCGACAGTTTACAAAAAGTTTATATCGTCGAGTATAGGTATTTGTTGTGAGGAAAGTATTTGAACCAAAAAATGCGGGAAAGAGCTTGTGTATCCCTCATAAACTGAAATAATATCGGGTGGACATTGCAGATTATCTATCTTAAAATATGGAAACGCTGTCAGAGTAGAGCGAGGCAGAAAAACGGCTGGTCATCAGTAAGCTCGTGGTATAAAAAATGCCATTAGGCAACGTATTAGCAAAAACTCTTGAATAAAAAAAATGAAATAAAAAACGCTGAGACACCATTAATTAAAACAGTCCATCCATCAACTCTATTTACTGGGTAACATTAGGAAAATGAACAACAATCCAATTCGTTCAAAAGACCGTTTCTTGGTTTTCGGCGCTCCGGCGATCGAAGATGC
>NZ_JAUBSF010000182.1:0-3896 GCF_036704615.1 Microcoleus sp. K4-B3 | reverse complement strand
GACATACAGCAGATTGCACATTAATTATTCTCTTAGTATCCCTGATTTTGGATCATTTTTTCCTTGGATTACTCTAATTAATAAAACTTTTAATTGTGGGTTGTTTATTCGTTGGAAGCCTTTGTTTATAAATCGATATTTGTAAGTTTAGTTTTGCAGAAATTACTCAATCGGCTGCGTTTTTTTTGAGGTGCGGGCGTCGGCTGTAGAGGTTGGGGAGAAAACCCGCCTCTACACCAACACCGGACTCGGGATTACAGAGGAGAAGTTGCAGAAAAAAACAAGTTAAGTTGATGATTGCTGACCTACTTAGTAGACTTAGCACTAATTCTAACTTGCTCAATTGATGGGTTTGATGTCTTGTATTCTATCAAGTTGCTGCGCTGTCCGAGCAAGCGGCGCTGGTGAAACTGAATCTGACCTTGCAACTGAGGAAATCTCCCGATCGCGCAAGATATAGCATAAAGCGCAGCATCCTTGGCTGGCAAATTCCGTTGCTGCTGCATCTGGCGGTAAATTCGGTAAGTAAGTACGGGGTAGCCGGCCAGCAACCACAGGCTCCACCCGTGGGTGAACCAGGCTGTACCGAATGCTAGCACTGGCAAAACGAATCCCCAGAACCAGATGCGGAGCGTGTCTTTGACCCAGTGGCGTTCGGGGGTGTTGCCGTGCAGCCAGGAACCTTCGGCGTAAGCGTGACCGGCTCTTTGAGAGCGCTTCCACCACTGCTCAAAACGAGTCATTTGGGCGTCGTGCAGGGTCATTTCTGCATCTAAGCGCTCGATTTTCCAACCGTTTTGGCGCAGCCGCACGCAGAGTTCCGGTTCTTCGCCGGCAATGAGTGCGGGGTTGAAACCACCGACTTGCTCGAATGCTTTGACTCGCATCATGGAGTCGCCGCCGCAGGCTTTGGCTTCGCCGACAGGCGTGTCCCACTCGATGTCGCACAGTCGGTTGTATGCTGTGGCGTTGGGAAATCTTTCGCGTCGGCGCCCGCACACTACGGCTACGTCGGGTTTGGCGGCGAGTTCTTCCTGGGCTCTATCGAGCCAGCCGTCAACTATTTCGCAGTCGCCGTCTACAAATTGGACAAATTCAATGTCGGGAGCTAATTGTAGCAAGCGGGCAAAGCCTTCATTTCTGGCGCGTGCTGCGGTAAAAGGTGTAGATAGGTCGAGTTCTACTGTATCCGCTCCGATCGATCCGGCTAATTCCAAGCTACCGTCTGTTGAGCCAGAATCGACATAAACCACCAGAGCTACTTGAACCCTCGCTGATAGCAAGCACCCTCGGAGGCGATCGCCTTCATTGCGTCCGATCGCCACCAATCCAACTTTGTGCAATTGAGACATAATCAATGCTATCTAATAATTTAAGTATTTTTGTCTTGAAGTTTTTTGGTTGCAATCATCTTCGCCGGAATGCCAACGGCAGTTTGACCGGCAGGAATGTCTGATAAAACTACGGCGTTTGCTCCGATATTTACGTCGTCTCCCAGGTTTACTTTTCCGAGGATTTTTGCACCAGCGCCGACGTTAACCCGATCGCCCAATTGAGGAGATTCTAGCGGCTTATCCAAGTAGCGATTTCCCAGGGTTACGCCTTGGCGGATAATGCAGTCGTCGCCGATCGTGCAATATCCGTGAATAATAATAGCGCCTTGATGTTCGATCACCACGCGGCGACCGAGCTTTACAGTGTAAGGCAAATCTATGCCGTAGGTGTTGCGAACTTTTCGGTATAGAGATCGGTAAAGAATGCTCAAAGGAGCGCGAAGTAATTTCGGTTCAACTTGCATTCTCCAAGCACCAAAGCGCTGAACAGCTACGGCCCTAAATCCCGGCTTCGTCCAATCGCGACCGTGAGCGATCCAATCTTCTTGAATCTGTTGCCACAATCCTAGTGCAGGAGCTTCTACTCGATTTTCACTTGCTATTAAGTCCGGCTGCATTACCATAAGCTTTCTTTAACACACTGTCTTGTTTAATTGTTGTCCTATGCCCGCCCTAAGAGGCTATTTATTGCTTTTTTGATTGATGGTCAACCTGGTTTTTTTGAGCAAAAATATCAATTATTGGCAGAGGATCGGGCAATGCATTCTTTGCCATAATTAACCGGGTTTCTGGAGCTTGGATTTGTTGACAAACACCGTTTAAAAGTTTTTGGACTTTTCAATCTCACCTCCTTTAAAAAATACACTATTGAGCATGAAATCCTTGAGATAGTTGGGGGGATCTCTGTCCGGCTTGCCTTGAAGTACGCGGCGCACCCTCCAGGCTGCAAAACCCGAAGCCCAGGATACATCAGTTAATGCTGTGTAAACCAAGCCGTAGTTTTTGATAAAGTAGCGTCGCCGGGAATCAAACCAATACTGGGGCAGCCGCTTGGGGGCTGCTTTCGTGTCGGTGACGCCTGAGCTTTGACCTACTAGGTGGACAACGCGACTTTCGGGTACGTACCAGCAACTCCAGCCAGCTTTGTTCGCTTGCAGGCAAAAGTCCATTTCTTCGCAGTACATGAAATAAGCTTCATCCATCAAGCCAATCTTTTCAAATACTTCGCGGCGGACGATCATGCTGGCTCCAGCCACCCAATCAGTTTGGCAGATTTCTTGAGAAATCGGAGGGACGGCGATCCTGTTTTTCAATAACTTCGACACAGGGCCAAGACGCCAGCCGAAATCGAGTTCGGTCAAAATGTTGTGAAACCGAAAAGCTGACTCTTGGGGCGTGCCGTCGGGGTTCTCTAAGCGGCTGCCGGCGATTCCTGCTTCGGGATGAGTATCCATGAAATCGACGAGAGCTTTCAATGCGCCGGGGCGAACTACAGTGTCTGGGTTGAGCAGCAGGAAGTAAGGGGGGGGATTGGCCGATTGCAGTACGGGACGGATCAGGGCATTGTTGCCGAAGGCGAAGCCGCCGTTGCGGTCTAGGGGCACGAAGGATGCCCATTCGCTCCAGCCTTCTGCGGCGATGGCTGCGGCAATTTCTGCGACTGAGGTATCGCCTGAAGCGTTGTCGGCAATTGCAACGCGGGTATTTGGGAGCGATCTAATTTCGTCGACTAGAGAGTGCAAGCAGTCGATTGTCAGGCGGGGCGTCCTGTAATTAACAATGACTACGAGTAAGGAGTACGGCTGACTAGACGCACTTGCATTCGACATAAGGGCAATACTCTTTATGAACTTTTTTAGCTCAGCTTGTGATTTTTGACAAGTCTAGGGCGATCGCTATTTTTATCTCCGCCTCCTACTTTAGCACCAGTCAAGGGACGTGCAGTAGATTTTGCCGTGGGGCATCAAAATTTTCGGCACGGACTCGAACACCCTGCCACCAACCGAACCCTGAACAAGATACAAAAACTAAAATTGAAAATTGCACTCCCCAAAGCCACGAGCTAAATTCAAACTTTGGATGACTGCAACATCTTCAATAAAAGCTGCCACCGCGAACGGTGCATTTCTTGGTGCGTCATGCTGTGAGCCTGCTGGAGAGATGCCTTGCCCATACTTTGAAGCTGAGGCAAGTTTTGCCCCGACCATTCGATCAAATCTGCTAAGGCTACAGGGTCGTTAGAATTAACAATTACACCAGTTTTATGGTTGTGGATGCAGTCGCGCAGTCCGTCTGTGTTACTTGCGAGTATCGGTACTGCTTGGGAGGGAATAAGCATCGTAAAGAATCCGGGGTTGATCCTCTGAAAGACTGGGAACTACAATAGCGTGATATTCTTGCAGCCACCGAAAGAATTCTTTGCCGCAAGCAACCGTTCCCAAAATTTGGATGTTAACCGATTTTTGCAGTTGATTGCTAAGTATTTTGGGTAGGGTCGAGAGAGGATATTACTATCCTCTCCCTCCCATTCGGAACCGTGCTTGCAACTTTCACTGCACACGG
>NZ_JAUBSF010000045.1:0-49793 GCF_036704615.1 Microcoleus sp. K4-B3 | reverse complement strand
CTAATTATGAAATGGAACCGAAAGATAAAAAATAAAGGCAACTTAGTTAATGCAGTTTAGATGTTTAACAGCTTACCCAACTCAGTCTAAATTATTGTAGAAAAATATGACCGATCGCAACTCACCAACTGATAGCATTAAACAATCAGTCCGACGCGCCACCTCTGACTCTCGGTTCGAGCGACTGGCAAGACTGGGATATGCCGCCAAAGGCTTTGTTTACTTTATTATCGGTTTTCTAGCCGCCCAAGCAGCTTTTGGGACTGGCGGTAGAACCACAGATAGCAGCGGTGCCTTAAGCACAATTGTCACCCAACCCTTCGGAAAATTCCTGCTGTTTCTTGTGACAATTGGCATTATTGGGTACGTCCTTTTGCAAATTGCTCAAACGATTCTCGACCCGGAACACGCTGGTGAAAAAATGGATGCCAAGCGAATTGCCCAGCGCGTTGGCTATGGTTTTAGTGCGTTAGCTTATTCAGGTTTGGCGCTGACGGCTGTCAAATTAATTATCGGTTCTGGTGGTAACAGCGGCAATGCAACTGAAGATTGGACGGCCCGATTTTTAGCACAACCTTTTGGACGGTGGTTGGTAGGATTGGCAGGGGTAATTGTTATTGGTGTCGGTTTTTATTATCTCTACCAATCTTATAAAGCTAAGTTCCGCCGCCATTTAAAACTCAGTCAAATGAGTCAGGCAGAGCAAACTTGGGCGGTGCGGTTGGGTCGATTTGGTATTGCTGCCCGCAGTATTGTTTTCGTGATTATCGGTATTTTCTTAATTCAAGCTGCCAAACTATCGGATGCCAGTCAAGCTAAAGGATTTGGTGAAGCGCTAGCAATCTTGGCACAACAACCTTTTGGTTCTTGGCTGTTGGGAATTGTCGCTTTAGGTTTGATTGCTTATGGCATATACTCCGCGATCGAAGCTCGTTACCGGCAGATTGTGCGTTGAAAAACTGGTGAATTTTCCAGTTAAACTATATTAAATCCCCACTAAGATTTGGTGGTAGTGCGGTGTTTAGTCCGCCGGTCGGAGCGGACTAAACTCCGCACTACCAACCGTTTTTTATTATGGTAATCAATCGGACACGATCTGATATGATATCACCAGCCCCCAATCCCAAATAAAAATCGGGGCGATTCCAGACAATCCCAGAATCACCCCAATTACCGATTTCAAACTTTAGATTCAATCCAAAATCCCAAATCCAAAATCCAAAATCAATTAGGCAATAGTTGCCATTTTCACATCGCTATTAGCCAACAAATTTTGCAATTCGTCCGAATCCACAGTTTCCTTTTCAACTAGCATATCTGCCAAAGCATTAAGGACGTGGCGGTTGCCGACGAGTACATCTTTAGCGCGGCGGTAAGCTTGCTCTACCAACAAACGCACTTCATCGTCGATCGTCGCTGCGGTTTCTTCCGAGAAATCGCGTTCGGCCATGATATCGCGACCCATGAACATATTGCCTTGTTGGCGACCGAGAGCTACAGGGCCTAGCCGATCGCTCATTCCGAAGCGAGTCACCATTTGCCGCGCTACTCTTGCTACTTGCTGCAAGTCGTTCGAGGCACCGGTTGTCACTTCTTCTTCACCGAAGACAATCTCTTCAGCAATGCGGCCGCCCAAAGCTACCGCCATTTGATTTTGCAAGTAAGAGCGAGAATACAAGCCAGAATCCATCCGATCTTCGCTCGGTGTGAACCAAGTCAAACCGCCAGCGCGGCCGCGGGGGATAATGCTAATTTTCTGCACCGGGTCGTAATCGGGCATCAAGGCGCCGACTAAAGCGTGACCGGCTTCGTGGTAAGCTACCAAAGTTTTGCGCTTTTCGCTCATCACGCGGTCTTTCTTTTCCGGGCCGGCGAGCACGCGGTCGATCGCGTCGTTGACTTCATCCATCGAGACTTCGGTCAAGTTGCGGCGGGCTGCCAAAATTGCTGCTTCGTTCAGCAAGTTCGCCAAATCGGCACCGGTGAAACCGGGAGTGCGGCGGGCAATTTTTTCCAAGTCCACATCTTTCGACAAAGTTTTGCCGCGGGCGTGAACGTTGAGAATTTCTAGGCGGCCTGAGAAGTCGGGGCGATCGACTACAACTTGGCGATCGAAGCGACCCGGACGCAGCAGGGCGGCATCTAGCACGTCGGGGCGGTTTGTGGCAGCAATCAGAATGATGCCAGTATTGCCCTCAAAGCCGTCCATTTCTGTCAGCAACTGGTTCAGGGTTTGTTCCCGTTCGTCGTTACCACCGCCCAAACCAGCTCCCCGCTGGCGGCCTACCGCGTCAATTTCATCGATAAATACGATGCAAGGAGCGTTCGTTTTAGCTTGTTCAAACAAGTCGCGGACGCGGGAAGCACCGACACCTACGAACATTTCCACAAATTCTGAACCGGAAATCGAGAAGAAGGGAACGCCTGCTTCTCCAGCAACTGCTTTTGCGAGCAGGGTTTTGCCAGTTCCGGGAGGGCCGACCAGCAGCACGCCTTTGGGGATTTTTGCTCCGACTGCGGTGAAACGGTCTGCATTTTTCAGGAAGTCCACGACTTCTGCGAGCTCTAGCTTGGCTTGTTCGATGCCGGCCACGTCGCCGAAAGTCACCTGAGTTTGTGGCTCCATTTGGACTCTAGCTTTGGATTTGCCGAAGTTCATGGCTTGGTTGCCGGGCCCGTTTTGGGCGCGCCGCACCAGGAAAAACAGTCCCACCAAGAGCAGGATCGGGAAGAACAGGCTGCTGAGGGCTTTTACCCAAAAGCCTTCGTCGCTTTGGGGCAGAACGGAAATGTCTACGTTGTTTTTGGTCAGGATGTTGATCAGTTCGGGGTCGTTCGGCAGGTTAACGATTACCTTGTTGCCGTCCTGAGCTGTAACCAGAGCTTTGCTGCGGTCAGAACTGATATTTATTTTGTCTACTCTCTTGCCTTCGACTTCCTGAATGAATTGACTGTACTTCCAAACTTCCCTACTTGGGGGCTGTTTGTCAAAAAATGCCGTTGCTAAGGCAATGACTACAATAGCCAGCAGTGCGTACAGGCCAGCGTTTCTCCAGCGTTTATTCACCGAGGTCGATCCTCCTAATTTTTAGTCCCTGTGATTTGGGATTTTTTATTTATGTTCATCAATCTTAACGTAATTGTAACTTGTTTGGGGCCGGCAAGTATCTTGTGAAAGAAGAAGGAGTTTAGTTATATAGGAGAGAGGGCAGAGGGCTGGGCTGGGCTTCGGCTGAAGGCTGAGGGCATTTGGAGAATTCCCGAACAGTCACGGACGATCGCACCGCGGCTTCCCAATAGTGCGCTTGTAGGCTAGATTTAATCTGCGATCGATGCGATCGAACTGTCGATCGACCTCTAAAATCTTAGTTTGTTACACCTAAAAAGTTAGTTTGTCAAGGATGCTGAAAATGTTGTGCGAGTGCGAGCTGAGCGTCACTGCTTTGCCGGATGATGCCACTTATCTTAGAAGAGTGAATCTTTATAGGAGCGATCGCCCGAAAACAAAATTGAAACAAGATCGATGACAAGTGTCTGCTCTGTAGCGAGAGATTGAGCTTAGCACCTTTCCCCATAGGGAACAAGCCAATCGGTACAAGCGTCTAGTCGGTCAAAGCATTTATTGGGTGAAATTAACTCAATCGCCGAACGCATTTTTCTATTAATATACCTTTATTTTTTTACTGGAAATTGTCAATGTCAGACTTGCAAGATACTTTTATTTTCAACGGTCAGCGCCTACAGTACAATCGACTCAAACACAATAATTTTCCTAGTTCTGAGAGAGCCGTAGAAATCCCCATAGCCTGCAATTTTCTTGCCAGATTAAAGGATAAAACCAGACTGCTGGAAGTGGGCAACGTGCTGAAACATTATGAACAACTTATCGAGCGAGATCTGGTCGAAATTCAAGCTAGAAGAATTATAGACAAATACGAAATAGCTGATGGAGTAGACAATGTAGATTTAATGGATCTTGCACCATCTGAGAAATATAGTGCTATAATTTCCATCTCTACAGTAGAACACATAGGACAAGGAGCTGAACCAAATGAAACTTACGGTGAAAAACTAGAAAAGTGCGATCGAGAAGGGCCTTTAAAGGCGATCGCTAAAATCTACGATTTGCTGGCAGATGGCGGCGAAGCATTGATTACAGTACCCTTTGGCAAACTTCTAGAAAGGGGATGGTTTATCCAATTCGATATTGATTACTTGAACCTCTTATTTAAAAAATACAATATTCCGCAAACAGCTATAAATCCAAGTTTTTTAAAGTTAGTCCAAGCCTACTACCGACCTACGCACCGTTCTGTTTGGGTACAAGCGAATCCCCTAGAACTTAGCAACGTAGAATATGATTCGCCTTTTAGTTTTGCCAATGCGATTGCTGTTCTAGAACTCACCAAAGTTCCTTCAAAAATCTCCGACTATACTCTACAAAGCCTTCCGAGAAAGCCCGAAGAACTTTTGATGACCAGCAGGCTTTGTGTATACAAAGATTTCCAAACAGATTACTATCAACACTGGATTTCCCAAATGAGGGAGCCTTTTACTCCTCGCCGCAAACAGTGGGAATTCGTGGCAATTGTCCAAGCTTTGCAAGAAAGAAACTTTCTGGGTAAGGGCAAAAAAGGTTTAGGATTTGCTGTGGGAAATGAACCGTTACCGTCTTTGTTTGCTGCTTTGGGCTGTGAAATTACAGCAACCGATCAAAGTATTGATTCCCTTAGCGCCAAACAATGGGGCGAGACAGACCAACTTTGTAAAGGGAAACAAGCTCTCAATGCCAAAGGCATTTGTCCGCCAGAACAATTTGACAGATTAGTTGAATTTCGGGAAGTAGATATGAACTACATTCCTGAAGATTTGAAGCGAGGACAATTTGATTTTATTTGGTCGTCTTGTGCTTTTGAACACATAGGTTCGATCGAAAAAGGGCTGCAATTTGTGCAAAAATCTTTAGCTTGTTTAAAGAGTGGCGGAATTGCGCTTCACACAACAGAATATAATTGTACGTCGAATACAGGTACGCTAGATTTACCCCATTTAGTATTTTACAGGCGTCAAGATATCGATCGACTAATTGAAGAATTAGAGAAGCAAGGACATTGGGTAGAGCCTGTAAACTATGACATGGGCAATCAAGAGCCTGACTTAAAAATAGCAAAGCCACCTTATACTGAGCCGCATCTAAAATTAGAAATGGGAGGTTATGTTGCCACATCTCTGCTTCTGATTATCCACAAAGATTTTCATAAAAAATCAGAAACTTTCAAATTCTCACCAGTTGGCAGCCAAAAAATAGAAAAACCGCTCAAGATTCTTTACGACATTTCTGTCCTCGGATACGGCCATCACGTAACTCGTTCTCGAACTGGTGTTGCCAGAGTTATCGAGAATATCGCATTAGGTCTACTTACCTCAACAGAATTAGAGCTATCTTTTTGTGCCACTCATTCTATAGGAGCCGTCCACAATACCCTGGATTACTTGGAATCGCAGCCAATTTTTAAAGACATACCCTTTGTACATCCCAGCTTTATTTATCAATTGCGAACCAAGCTAATTGAACTTTACAAAATGCTGGAAAATCAGAGTAAAGTTTTGATAAATAATGGCAGCGAATCAGAGGCTCTGTCTTTGATAGAAAGTTTAAAAAATCCTCTGGTTCAGGCGATGAATCTCACCGCTAATCATAACTCTATCGATTCCAATATTTTGAGCGGAACAGATATTTTTCACTCAACATTTTATCACATTCCCGACCAAGTAAGGCAAATTAAAAACCTGAAAAAAGTGACCACAATTTACGATTTGATTCCCATTGTATTGTCGGATTTATTTGTCGGCAAAAACGACGGCGATTATCAGAGAATGGTAATGTCATTACAAAGCTTAACTCCTGAAGATTCCGTAATCTGCATCTCTCAAGCTACTAAAAACGACCTACTCAATCATGTCAAAAATCTTGACCCAGCAAAAGTTTCCGTTTCCTACCTAGCAGCTAATCCAGATATATTCTATCCCTGCTATGACACCAACAAGATTGCCGCAATCCGAAAGAAATACTCCATACCTGATGCACAATACATCTTGGGTGTAAGTACGATAGAACCTCGAAAAAACATCCAACACGCCATCCGTTGTTTTGCAAAAGTAGTCCAACAGCAAGGTATTAAAGATTTGTACCTGGTATTAGTTGGTGCTCTCGGCTGGGATTACGAACAAATATTTGCAGAAATATCCCACAGCAGTTTATCAAAAGACCGGGTGATTATGACTGGTTATGTAGCTGATGAAGATTTAGCGGCACTGTACAGCGGTGCGCTAGCATTTGTTTATCCGTCGCTCTATGAAGGTTTTGGCCTTCCACCTTTAGAAGCAATGCAGTGTGGCGTTCCAGTCATTACTTCAAATACCTCATCTCTTCCCGAAGTAGTTGGTGATGCAGGAATTACGATCCATCCTCAAGATGCTGACGGACTTTGCCACAATATGCTCAAAATTTATAACAGTCCATCTTTGCGAAATGAGATGTCATTAAAGTCGCTGAAACAAGCTCAAAAATTTAGTTGGGACAGGTGTATTCAGGAGACAATTGCTGCCTACAAAATTGCTTTATCTAGCTAAAATATTAATCGATCAGAACCATATATGCTACCATCAAGCCTAGAGCCAATAAAAGTTATCTACGATATTTCAGTCCTGGGACAAGGACATTTGCATTTGCGCGCTCGCACGGGAATTTTTAGAGTAGTTGAAAGTATTGCTGAAGGATTAACCAGCTCGAAAGAATGCGATTTACTGTTTAGCGTAAATCAGTATTTTCAGTTGCTCGATGCTAGCCTCGATTATCTAGAATCTAATCCTAAGTTAGCAAAAGTTCCCCTGCTGCACTCAACTTTTCCCAGGATTTTTTACAAAAAGCTACTCGATACTTACAATCAGGTTGGGTGTCAAATAAAAAATAATGAGGCTAGCAATCCAGGGGAGGATAAGTTATTTTTAGAGGAAGTGAAAAATCATCTAGAAAACACGAGTAAAATGATTGGGGCTTACTCTAATACTCTTGACTCTCGCAGTTTAGATGAAGTCGATATTTTTCACTCTCCCTACGATGAAATACCTGCATCTGTTAAGAGAGGAAAGAAACCGCAAGTATTTCTCACTATTTATGACTTAATCCCGGTTTTATATCCCCAGTTTCTGCTGAGCGAACAAATCCCTTTACTTTACAAAAAAACTTTAGCAAGCATTTCTCATAAAGACTGGGTGATTTGCATATCGCATTCAACAAAAAACGACCTTTGCAATTATCTAAACATGGACGAGTCGAGAGTTTTCGTAACGCATCTCGCTGCGGAACCGACTGTATTTTACCCCTGCCGCGATGCGGAAAAACTTGCTTCGACTCGGAGCAAATACGGCATTCCAGATGCTCCTTATATTTTGAGTTTGGGTACATTGGAACCTCGGAAAAATCTCGACGGTGCAATTCGCAGTTTTGCTAAACTAATTGAGGAACAAAAGATTAAAGATTTGTATCTGGTGTTAGTGGGTACTCCGGGATGGAAATACGATAAAATTATGGAAGAAGTTTCTAAGCAAAACTTTCTAAAAGAGCGGATAATTTTTACAGGATACGTCCCAGAATCTGATTTGGCAGCGCTTTACAGCAGTGCTTTAGCATTTGTCTATCCGTCGTTTTATGAAGGTTTTGGTTTGCCGCCTCTGGAAGCGATGCAGTGTGGAGTACCGGTGATTACCTCAAATACATCTTCGCTTCCAGAAGTAGTTGGAGAAGCGGGAATTATGGTAGATCCAAGAGATACCGACGCGCTTTGTCATAGTATGCTGGAAATCTACAACAAATCATCGCTGCGAGAAAGTATGTCTTTAAAATCCTTGGCACAAGCTAAACTTTTTAGCTGGCAAAGGTGCACTGACGAAACTATCGCTGCTTATCGAACAGCTTTATCGTAATTTTACAGGAAATGCACCAATCATGAAAATAGTTATTGACGGCATATTTTTTCAAAGCCAGCAAAAAAGCGGGATTGCTCGCGTTTGGCAGTCTTTGATGGAAGAATGGGTAAAAGACGGTTTTGCTCAGAATATAGTAATGCTCGATCGCGCCGGCACAACACCGAAGGTTGCCGGCATTCAATATCGCTCGATTCCGGTTTACGATTACAACAAAACTGATGCTGACAGACAAATGTTGCAGCAAATCTGCGATCGAGAAAATGCAGATTTATTTGTTTCTACCTACTATACAACACCGATTTCGACGCGATCGGCATTTGTCGCCTACGACATGATACCCGAAGTTACGGGAGGCGACCTGAATAATCCCATGTGGCGAGAAAAACATCATGCTATCCGCCAAGCATCTTCCTACATCGCCATTTCCCAAAACACTGCCCGCGACTTAGTAAAGTTTTTCCCCGAAATATCTCCCCAATCAATTACTGTCGCTCACTGCGGCATTCAAAAACATTTTTATCCTTCTAGTATACCAGAAATAGAAGTATTTAAAACTGCACACCGGATTGATAAACCCTACTTTTTAATAGTGGGAGAAAGATTGGGCTTCAACGGTTATAAAAATACAATTACTTTTTTTCAAGCTTTATCGAGACTCAGCAGCAAGTCGGGATTTGATGTTGTTTGTACTAGCGGTCAACCTTCGCTAGAACCTACATTACAACAGTACACTGCTGGTTTAAACGTCCACCTGCTGTATTTGGGCGACGATGAATTAAGAGCGGCTTACTCGGGTGCGATCGCCCTCATATTTCCCTCCAAGTATGAAGGTTTCGGGCTGCCAATATTGGAAGCAATGACTTGCGGTTGTCCCGTCGTCACTTCTCCCAACAGCTCGATTCCAGAAGTAGCAGGCGAAGCAGCATTTTATGTAGGTGAAAATGATGTTAATGCACTGGGAAATGCCCTGCTAGACGTGCAAAAACCGGATATTCGCAGGTCGTTAATTGCTGCCGGACTTGGACAATCCCGCAAATTTTCTTGGTCAAAAATGGCAACAACAGTTAGTTCAGCGTTGATGCAAGCCTGCGGCAGCGGACAGCAAATCCCGGCAAAATCGCCGCAAGCCCCAATCTTATTGTCAAGCATTATCGAGCAATACCAGAAAAATTCGACCGATTTATCCGCACTAGCAAATGTCCGCCAAGCTCGAAAACAAATTGCTGCTATCTGGCTTAATTTACCAGCAGAACAAGTTGCAAGTGCCTTTGCAGGCGATCCAGGCAAACATCACCAAGCGCTGCTGGCCAGCGAGATTAGAGATGAAGCGCTAACCGATACAGAAGAGAGTTTTGTCAGCGAATTAGCCGCCAATGTGGCGAAAGGATTTAACGAGCCAAAAGCCATCAATTACCTGCTCGCAGCCATGCTGTACCGTCGGGCCCACCAATTGCCGCTCAAGTACGATCGCGCTACACTGCCTAATTGGTTCGCCAACGAATATCTGAAATTCATGTTTACTTGTCCCAACCTATTCCAAACCAGAGGAGAAGCAGAGAGTTACTATCAATTCATCCAAGGCTGGGTGGATTACGTCCACAGCAATATCTTCAAAAATCCCGATTCCCAGCTTTGGCAAAATATAGCTTTATTTTTCTCGCAAATTGCTAACTTTATCCCGCTGTACTTTACCACGGCAAACCTGCGCGATATTTACACCAAACGGGCGGAAATTATTGAGTTTGCACTCAAAAATCGCGGCTGTTCAATTGATTGTATCTTCCCGGCGCGATCGCCAAATCGGACAAAAATCCGCCTCGGCATCATCAACGACCATTTCGCGCCGCAAACCGAAACCTTCGCTACAATCCCGGTTTTCGAGCATTTAAACCGCGACCAGTTCGAGATTTACCTGTACGCGCTCAACACCAGCGGCCACCAATTAGAACAATACTGTCAAAGTCGGGCCGACAAACTGGTTGCACTCCCGAAAGACTTTGCATCGCAAGTCCAAACAATTCGCGCCGACGACTTAGATATCCTGTTTTTAGGTACGAATTTAACAGCTATTAACAAACCGCTGACTTCACTAGCAATGCACCGTTTAGCGCGGGTACAAACTACCTCTTTCTGTTCCCCCACAACCACCGGAATCCGGCACATGGATTACTACATCGCCGGTCAATTTACCGCACCGGATGCTAGTTATCAAGAACAATATCGCGAACAGTTGGCTGTTCTCGAAGGCAGCGGTTTTTGTTTCAAATACGCAACAGAGTCGGAAGTAGCTACAGTCAAACCTACGCGCCAAAGTCTCGGAATTTCCGACAAGACAACAGTTTTTATCTCCGGTGCCAACTTCTACAAAATTCTGCCGGAATTGAGGGAGAGTTGGGTAAAGATTCTAGCTGCTGTACCAGATTCCATCTTTATTTTATATCCCTTCGGGCCGGCTTGGACTCGCACTTATCCAGCCACACCTTTTGTCAACAATATGAACGCTGTCTGCGCTAAATACGGCGTGAATAACAACCGCTTGCTGTTCGTAAAACAACTGCCTAGTCGCGCGGATGTGAAAGAATTTTTGCAGCTAGCAGATGTTTATCTCGATTCCTATCCTTACGCTGGGGCAACATCGTTAATTGACCCTTTGCAAGTAGGATTGCCGGTGGTGGTTGTAGAAGGAAATGCTTTGCGGTTCCGCCAAGGTTCGGCGATGCTGCGGGAACTGCAAATGTCTGATTTAATTGCGTATGACGAAGCATCTTACATTCAGCTAGCCGTTACCCTCGGCACTAACCAGCAATTGCGGCAGCAAAAACGGCAGCAAATTCAGCAAAAAATGCAAGGCAATCCGCGCTGTTTTGACAGTGTTGCATACTCTGGGGCGATCGGCAAATTATTCCAAGAACTCTTTGGCAAATGGCAAACCAGCCACCAGGAAGCATCCCGCAGCTTACAAGATAGCATTCCCAAGCAGGCAGATTTGGGCGAGATTCTCTCGAATGCCGTCAAGCTTTACCAAAGAAACTCATCAAACATCTCAGCAATATCTGAACTGCGTCAAATTCGCAAACAAATCGCTGATTTTTGGCTGAACGTTCCCGCCGAAAACCTTGAAACCGCCTACAAAAGCGCTTCAGGTAACAGCTATCAAATCCTGCTCAAGAGTGACTTCCAACGTCAACCGATGATGGAAAGCGAACAAATATTTTTGCAGGAATTAACCCAGATTAGCAAAGGATTAGTGCATCCCAAAGCTATCAATGCTCTACTGGGTGCGATGCTGTATTTCCCACCGGGAACCATGCGAATTCCCGATGCTCGCAACCGTTTGCCGGACTGGTTAATTGCGGATTACGAACAAGTTTTTGAGACGGAAGCTGCCGTCAACTCTGACTCAACTTCTGATTTGCTAGCTCAATACATTCAATCGCCACAATTTGCAAACCAACTGTTAGGATGCGTCAATCTTTACCGCATAGATTCGTCAGACGAATCGGTAGTTTTGGAACTCCGCCAAATCAGAAAACAAATGGCTGATTTTTGGCTGACTCTTCCTTCTGAAAAACTCGAAAATTTTTACCGAGGAGACGTTCGCAGGGGATATCAAGCAATTCTTAGCTGCGGCTTGCAAGCAGAATCAATGACTGAAGCCGAACAAAAATTTTTGCAGCAATTGACCGAAATTAGCAAAGGGTTGGTGCAGCCTCAAGCTATCAATGCTCTGCTCGGTGCGATGCTGTATTTTGTTCCGGGAACAATGCGGGTTCCCGATGCTCGCACCCGCTTGCCGCAGTGGTTGCTTGAAGATTACGAAAAGGTGTTTGAAAGCGCATTTGCGACAACCGAACAAACAGTTGTAAAACAAGATTATCTGCCGCAGTTTCTCAATCAATTAACTGCTGCCGTCAATCTTTATGAAATCGACCCGACGGCTGAATTGGTAATAGCAGATTTGCGGCATATTCGCAAGCAAATTGCCGATTTGTGGCTGAGCGTTTCCGGCGAACAAGTCGAAGTTTTGTACCGGAGCGATTTTGGTAAGGGTTACAAAGCAATGCTGGGCAGCGGGTTTATTAACAAGCCACTGAATGAGAGCGATCGCGAGTTTTTCAACACGTTGGTTGCTGAGTTGGGTAAAGGGTTTGGAACGCCTAAAGCTGTGAATAATTTGTTGGCGGCGATGCTGTATTGTCGCGCTGGACAGTTGCGGGTTCAGGATGCGAATACTTGTTTGCCTCCGTGGTTGTTGGAGGATTACGATCAGTTAGTTGGGGGTGCGGTTAAGGTGGCTGTTGGGTGAAAAAGGGCACACTTTTTGAGATTTGGGATTAGTTGCTAATCTCAAATCTCAAGATTGAAACGATATCAAATCCGGTTGGTTGTAGATGATATTTGTAGGGACACGGCATTGCCGTGTCCGTAGGAGGAGATGGCAGTGCCGTTTCCCTACGAGGATATTCATCTGATTGTCCCGTCAATGACACGGCAGTGCCGTGTCCCTACGGGGATAATACTATTATTAAAAACGGCAATTTAATTCAACACGAGTTCTGGCTGCTTAGTCTCAAACAAAGGACGAGTTACCTGGCGCAAGAGCACTGTTTCTAAACTGCCTTCTACTACATTTTCTGCTTCTATTTCCAACTCGCCCCACAATAGCCGATCGCCTTGAGTGGGCATTTTACCTAAATTGTGGATCACGAATCCGGCGATTGTTTGGTAAGCTGGGTTTGTCGGCAGGTTTAACCCGAGTTTTTCGTTAACTGCTGTCACTTCCCATAGGCCAGAAATCAGTGCCGAATGAGCATCTTTTTGCAGGATAGTTGCCTCGGAAGGTAACAGCAGGGGTTGAGACTTTTTACTGGTAATCCAACCTGTCAGCAGCCGCACGGTACCGTTGAGAATTACTAGCAGCGGCCACAGTAATTTTGAGCAGAGTTCGAGGGCTGGCATCAGCAGCAAAGCAGTGCGTTCTGGGGCGTGGGTTGCTAATACTTTGGGGATTAGTTCTCCTAAGACTATTTCTACGTAAGTTACTAAGATAAAAGCTGCGGGAACTGCGATCGAATGAGCAGTCAGCACGGCCGGCAAATGACCGATCGGCAATTTGTCGATCCACGGTTCGATCCAGTGTACAGTCGCTCCCTCACCCAACCAACCCAACAGCAAACTCCCTGCTGTTGTGCCAGTTTGAGTCACAGACAGGTAATGCGGTATGTTGTTCTGAGCTTGGTGGACGAGTTCGGCGGTTTTAGCGGTTGGGCGATCGTCCAAGTGAGCGAGTTGGCGGATTTGATGGCGATCGGCTGATACTAATGCTAGTTCTGATGCCACAAAAAACGCGATTACAAGTGTTAATCCCAGCAACATTGCTAATCTCAGCATTGTTTGAGCGACTTCTATTTCCAGGCAAGTAAGGTTGTTCAAGATAGATATCTAATACGATAGATGTTTTAAGTTAATTATTTAATTTTAGCTTGGGATTCAGATAGATTGAGCGCCAGACATTGCGGATATCCCCACTACCCGTATTCGTAGGTGCGCATTGCGCACCTTACCCGTAGAACTTGTGAACTCTTTCTCTTGTCTTCCTTCGCGCCCTTCGCGTCTTCGCGGTTCGTTTTAACTGAGATCTTGCACCATTCTCAATGACTTGTTTAGGAACAGGCTTTCCGGCCTGTGAAGCGAGAAAATTCATCTCTTGTGGAACAGGCATCT
This sequence comes from Microcoleus sp. K4-B3, assembly GCF_036704615.1. Classification (NCBI taxonomy): domain Bacteria; kingdom Bacillati; phylum Cyanobacteriota; class Cyanophyceae; order Oscillatoriales; family Microcoleaceae; genus Microcoleus; species Microcoleus sp. K4-B3. The sequence continues at coordinate 36,080 of NZ_JAUBSF010000045.1, read as the reverse complement.
TGCCTGTTCTTGACAATGATGCAAGATGTGAGTTAAAAAAAAGAATCTAATTCACAAAACCGGAACTCATTGCTGTATCAACTCTCCCTTACTTCCCGGAGCGCATTAATTTCCGTAAAAGTCTGCACCGGATCGGACTTCAACCCGCCTTGAATGTAATTCAACTTCACTTCTTCTAACAAATCCGACAGCAGCGACTGCAATTCCCCGAGAGTTTTCTCATCTTGCAATTCCCGCCGCAAACTTTGATTAAATTCTTGGCTGAAATTATCGAGAATTTTGCGACCTTTATCGTCTTCATAAGTAGTAGCTACCACATCCACAGCCGTTTGAGCCAAATAATTCGCTAGCTGTTCCGTCATCTCAGTAGGCAAAATATTAATCGGAGAGAAAGTTTGCAGGATTTGATAGAAATCCGACTGTTTGATTGTTGTTTCCAAATTGTGGTGCAGCAAATCTTCCAAATCCGGTTGCACCTGCGGCAAAACTTTGTAAATTGTCAGATCCAAAATCCGCTTGATAATTTGTTCGATCGTATTTTCCTGATTGACGTGAAGGTACGGCTGCTGCGCCAGCAACATCTGCGCCGCATCGCCCTGTTCGATCGAACTTTTAGCTTGATTGATAAACCGCACCATCATGTATTCCGACATCGTATTGGCTAAATAAGCCACCGGTTCGTAGGTAACTTGAGCAACTACGCGATCGAGATTCACCAAACCCGACTTGTGCAGCCGCACCAATACCGGCAGAATCCGCCACCCCTGCCAAATCGGTATCACCAGAAACACCTCGTACCAGCGCCTCAGCACAAAATCAAACCAAGTTACCCCCGGTTTGCGGCGGGTGTGGAACAGACTTTTAATCAAAAATTCCGCCCCAAAAAAACCGATAAAAAACGTATCAATTCGCCAAAACTGGTCGGCGCTTTTCAAATATTCGGGATTAGCTAAACTCGAATCAATGCCTTTAATCGGGTCGTATATTTTAACTAAACCCGGAAAATAGCTCTGATAAACAGGGCGCAACTGAAGGTAACTGAAATGGAAAAGTACCAGCAAAAAATTGACCACCGCTACTAATGCGCTCAGTTTGGCCCAAGAAATTGCTTTTTTGGACAACTTTACATCGGTGCTGTTAACAGTTGTGTGGGAATCTGACATAAAAGTAATTTTCCGAATTTGCTAATCGATAAATCTATCTTGTGGCCGACGCTAAAAAACTCTTAACCTATTAAAATCCCTTGGTGGACGACAAGTATAAGGAAACCAAATGCCGTGAACATAAAAACAGTCATATCGCTGCTCAAACAAACTTTTACTGAATGGCAAGAAGATAAAGCGCCAACCTTAGCCGCCGCCCTAGCCTATTACACAGTTTTCTCCCTTGCCCCGCTGCTAATTATCGTAATTGCGATCGCCGGTTTAGTCTTTGGTCCAGACGCAGCCCAAGGTCAAATCGTCGCCCAACTCCAAAGTTTAATCGGCAAAGATGGTGCCCAAACCGTCCAAGAACTAATCCTCAAAGCCTCCGAACCAAAGTCGGGAATGATTGCTACTCTAGTCGGCATCGCTACACTTTTGTGGGGTGCTTCCAACGTGTTTACTAATCTTAAAGAAGCCCTCAATACTATTTGGAATGTTTCACCGCCCCCCGGACGCGGAATCTGGGGATTTTTGCAAGACCGCGTATTGTCTTTTGCGATGATTTTAGGCATAGGCTTTCTACTGCTAGTATCTTTAGTAATTAGTGCCATTTTAGCCGCCGTCAGCTATTGGTTGAACGGCTGGCTGCAATTACCAATCAACATTTGGCAGATTGTGGACTTTGCTATCTCCTTTGGCGTAGTTACGCTGCTTTTTGCCTTAATTTACAAACTTTTGCCCGATGTCGATCTTGCCTGGAATGATGTGTGGATCGGTGCCGCCATCACCTCAGTGCTATTTACGATCGGCAAATCCCTAATAGGAGTTTACCTCGGAGGTAGCGGTATTGCCTCTACCTACGGTGCTGCTGGCTCGTTTGTGATTATCCTGCTTTGGATTAATTATTCCGCTCAAATTCTCTTCTTAGGTGCCGAGTTTACCCAAGTTTGGGCTAACAGATACGGATCTCTAATGCAAGGTTCGCGAAAGAATATCCTCAACAGCGAAAACGGGGAATCAGTAGCGCGCAAACATCGGAAGAACTCTTAACATTAGACAAACGGGAAATTTGAGGTTAAACTCGCACTCCTGCTTTGACAGAAGAAGGCAGAAGGCAGAAGGCAGAAGGCGGAAGGAAGGAAAGAAAAATTTTGAATGCAGTAATTTTGCTTTTTTTTCTATCGCCTATAACATTCTGTCTTTGGGATAACCTACTTCTGCTTTCTCCAAAGCCCTACCTATCGATCCAGAGGAGTAAAAGTTCTACCTTCGACTGACCTGGCATCTCTAGCAGCAAGCTGAAAGCAGGCTCTAGTTAGATATTGCTAGGAGGTGCGAGTTTGACACCGGGCAGAATACGGAAAATTATTCCCTTCACCCTCGTTCATTTATATTTAGATTATCTAGAGTTTGAGCTGCTGCACGTCTCTGTCAGCAGAAGGAAGTCGTCTTTCAATTTTTCCCTACAACTTATCCCTGAAGGATGATTGCTCGCTCCCGCCTTTTGACTTTAATAAAAATGAGCTAGAAGATGCGAGTCCCGGCGCCGCAGCCAAAATTACACTTTCAATCTTCTCCTGAAATATTTGTAATTTTTGGTAAACAATCATGATTTCATTTACTAAAAAACGCATCGCTCTCATCTCCGTACACGGCGATCCGGCTGTGGAAATTGGCAAAGAAGAAGCGGGCGGGCAAAATGTTTACGTGCGTCAAGTAGGGGAAGCTCTGGCGAAACAGGGGTGGCAAGTTGATATGTTCACCCGCTCATCCGATCGCCAACAAGCAAGAATTGTAGAGCACAGTCCGAATTGCCGGACAATTCGGCTAGTCGCAGGGCCACAATAATTTATTACCCGCGACGAAATTTACGGATATTTGCCAATCTTTGTTCGATAATTTCATAAATTTCAGTTAGAGTCAGGCTTTCAACATCCGTTAGTTCACACGAATTACTGGCTGTCTTCTTGGGTGGGAATGGAGTTGAAAAAATCGCAACCTCTGCTGCAAGTTCACACTAATCATTCTTTGGCAGCAGTTAAATACAAGTCGGTTTCGACAATTCCGATGATTGCCAAAACCAGGCTGCAAGTCGAAAAAACACTTTTGGAAACAGCCGATCGCGTGGTGGCTACCAGTCCCCAAGAAAAAGAACACATGAGGTCTCTGGTTTCCTCAAAAGGCAATATTGACATCATTCCCTGCGGTACCGACATTGAACGGTTCGGCTCGATCGCGCGATCGACCGCCCGCCGCGAGTTGGGAATAGCCCCCGAAACCAAAGTCGTGTTGTACCTCGGCAGTTTCGACCCCCGATCGGGCATCGAAACCTTAGTCCGCGCCGTCAGTCTGTCGGCCGTGCCCAAAGCCGATTTAAAGCTCATAATTGGCGGTGGGTGGCGTGCGGGGGAAAGCGACGGCAAGGATCGCGATCGTATCGGCAGCATAGTTGAAGAACTCGGCCTGAGCGACATTACCAGTTTTCCGGGCAGCTTGAGCCGAGAACTTCTCCCCGCCTACTACGCCGCCGCCGATGTGTGCGTCGTTCCCAGCCACTACGAACCCTTGGGTTTAGTCGCCCTGGAAGCAATGGCCTGCGGCACGCCCGTAATCGCCTCCGACGTGGGAGGGCTGAAATATACTGTAGTGCCGCAAGAAACAGGTTTGCTCGCGCCGCCGAAAAATGAAGCAGCTTTTGCCGATGCGCTCGATCGCTTGTTACTTGACTCAGTATGGCCCCAGCAACTCGCACACACAGGCCGCCAGCGCGTCGAAACCTATTTCAGTTGGGACTGTATCGCCTCCCAACTCAGTCAACTTTACACTCAACTGCTCGAACAATCGGCCCTTCAGCTTGACCCGGTGAGCGCTTAGTAGTATCACTTAGTATGGTTGAAGCCTGTTTCCCTCGATCCCCTGTCCCTCATCCCTTCTCACTGGGAACCTTCAACTATTAGTGATATCAGGAGGTACTCTTGTACGCGCCAGAACATCTGGGAAGCCATCTGCAACCCATTTCAGACATCGAGCTAATTCGCTTGTGGGTGGAGCGAAAATCCCCCCGCAGCAAGCGCTTTAGCTGGCAGGCGGCCAACCGTTTTCGGCTGTTTGTGGAAAAACCGCTGGCAGAAGTGACTCTGACAGATGTCGAGACTTTCGCCGCAGCCATGAGATCTCGCAAACTTGCACCCAGTTTCTACAAGCAAACCTTGCTAGCGCTGAAATCGCTTTTCGCCTTCGGCCAGCAAACCGGAATCTTGCCCGCAGCCATCCCCCTGCACGCGTGGCCAGTGCGACAGCGCAGGCAAGTGTCCAAACGCCTCCGTTTTAAACTTTCATGGGGTTTGTGCATCTGTTTGTGCTTTTTTTTGGGTCGAATGACGCCGAGACTTTGGGGACAATCAGTCTGGGCAGAAAGCTCGCCCGCCCCGAAACGCCTGCCGGAAGTTGCGGCCCTCGATTCACCAGACAAAGGAGAGGATAACATCGAGCGCGATCGAGCACCCGAAACTCCAACCCTGAATTCACCAGATCCCAGACAGGATAGCAGACTCGATAGCATCGGCCCGGAACTTCGAGTCAAAGCCTTTCTCGACACGATTGCCGCCGCCGAAGGAACCGCTAGCCCTGACGGCTACCGCACCCAGTACACCGGCACGAAATTTGTCAGCTTTCAGGATCATCCCAGGGAAATGAGGTGCGGCCGCCGCTATGGCAAAAAACTCTGTTCCGACGCAGCAGGGCGGTATCAGTTTCTGAGCACCACTTGGGACAGATTTGCCAAAAAATTTGGCGTCCGCGATTTCAGCCCAGAAAATCAAGATTTGATGGCTATAGAGTTGATCCGAGAAAAAGGTGCATTAGAAGATATAGAAGCGGGTCGATTGGAGTCAGCAGTCAGAAAACTCGCTTATATTTGGCCTTCTTTTCGCCGTTATGGCGGTTCTGTGGAATCCTCTATGCCGAAACTAGAAGCAATGTATCAGCAAAATTTGGAGCTCGATCGCCAAGGATTGGTTGTTAGCAATTAGTTCATTGTTATGGGTTATTTGTTATTAGAACCAACAAATAACAACCAACAAATAACAACTAACTAATAACTATTTATGCTAATTTTCCATCTTCCATGTGAACGATGCGATCGGCAATATCCAAAATTCGGTGATCGTGGGTTACTAACAAAATAGTACAACCCTGTTCTTTGGCTAGTTGCTGCATCAAATTCACCACTTCGCGACCGGATTTGCTGTCCAGCGCGGCTGTCGGTTCGTCAGCTAAAACAATTTGCGGTTGACTGACCAAAGCGCGGGCGATCGCAACTCTTTGTTTCTGTCCTCCCGACAAGTCATCTGGATAATAGTTAAGCCGCTGTTCCAGTCCTACTAACTCTAGCATTTTTGCAGAGCGATCGCGCATTTGAGAACGCGACAAATTGCCGTGAACTTCCAAACCCATCTGCACGTTTTGCAGCGCCGTCAAACTGCGGTGCAAGTTGTGCGCCTGAAAAATATAGCCAATTTTGCGCCGCGCCTTTACCAATTGGTCTGCACTTGCTTTGCACATTTCTTGACCGAGAATTTTGAGACTTCCCGATTGACCGGATCTCAGTCCGCCAATCAAAGTTAAAAGCGTGGTTTTTCCCGAACCGGAAGGTCCCGTCATCAGCACGATTTCACCTGCATTAATTTCGAGATTAATGCCAAAAAGTACCTGTTTTCGCAGTTGGCCTTGACCGAAGTAGTGGTCGAGTTGGTGCAGAGAAATTACCGGCTCAGAAATCGGTAATTTGTTAGTTGTCGTGCTGATCTTAGTGGATTTCATAAGTTAAAAGTGAGGTTGGTAGTGAGGACTAAAGTCCTCAATCAACATTTATCTGCGTTAATCTGCGTATATCCGCTACCATCTGCGGTAAAAATTCCCAACTATGCCATCTGCGGTAAAAATTCCAACGTAACTAACTGAGCAATTTCTTCCGTTGGAAAACCTAAAGCCATTGGTTTTTGCGCTGCGGGAATTATTTGCACGTCATAGAGTAATGATTTGGTTATTTTTATCTACTGCGATATCGTGAATGTCGATATCTCCTGTAGTATAGCCGATTCTTGGAATATATAGGCGATCGTAACCTGGATGTTCCCCACCCGCAGCTAGCACATTGTCTAGCCAAAGTTGATATTTTGAGCTTAAATAGAGGGGTTCGTACAGTAAAGCCCCATTGTGCGATCGAAGATTCGCCAAACAGCCTACATTCTGTTGGTTTCTGGCTGAGCACCTATGTTTTGCTCGCATTGAGAAAATCCGAGAATTAATCACCGCACCCAGCCACCAACCGCTCCCTTTCCCTCCGGTGCGATCGTCATTGTTGAACACCAATGGATTAATATTTACAAAATCTTTTAAGATCATTTAAATTTCATTAATTTAAGTAAACAAATCACTATTGATTTTGTAGTAAATGCTTGAATAACAGTATAGGATAATTATTTACTGAGTCGGCAAAAGTTGTGAAAGATTGGATAAAATTATCATCCGGTAAGCAAAAAGTTTTGCCGTGAATGAGTTAGAACTTACGCACTAATCCGAGATTTCGTTGTTCTCGGCTTTTGGGATCACCAAAAGCCTCATCTATTGTTGGTAATTGCGCTGAATGCTTAAGTCCTAGAATTAACAAAAACCAATAAGGTGATTAGCATGAACAAGGAAATCATTTTCGTTGACTCCTCTGTACAAGATTATCAAAGCCTGATTCAAAATGTCAATTCCGCTCAAATTGTCCTTTTAAATGAAAATTCGAGCGCGATCGCACAAATTACTCAAGCCTTGACAGATCAAAAAGATCTTGCAGCCGTGCACATCCTTTCCCACGGTAGCGAAGGTAGTTTAAAACTCAGTGCTGACATACTCAATGGGAACAACCTAGAAAATTTCAGCAGTCAGATAAAACAGTGGGGAAATGCCCTAACTGAAAACGGCGATATCCTATTTTATGGATGCAATGTCGCCGCAGGAGAAACTGGCCTCAATTTTGTCAAGCATCTCAGCGAAATAACAGGCGCAGATGTAGCAGCTTCTAATAATATAACTGGTTCTGCGGCCTTTGGCGGCGACGTGGAGCTAGAAGTGAAAGTTGGGGAAATTGAAACCCAACCCCTGAATTTTGCCAATTATAACTACACTTTAGCCGGACTCACTGGCACCGCAGATAGCAAAAGCATCAATTTTAGTGCTACCCCTACTTCCACCGCGATCGATGTTTTAGCGAACGACACGGGAACCGGCAGACTCAGTGTTGATAGTATCGTCACCGGCCCTGCCCACGGCACCGCGACTATTGGTGATTCGATCTATGTCGCTGGCGGCTACCGTATCCGCGACCTGCCTCCCACCGGCCTTATCAAGTTAAACTCTGACGGGGCTGTTGATACTACCTTTAACCCAAATGCGTATACGTATAGTGAGGTTGTGATCGCTCTCGATAGCAGTGGCAACCTCTATGTCGGTAGTAGCGGATACATTGCGAAGTTAAACCCGACTACTGGGGTTGCTGATACTACCTTTAACCCAAATCCGAATGGTTATCGTGTCTCTGCGATCGCCATTGATAGCAGTGGCAACCTCATAGTTGGTGGCAACTTCACCAGCATCGGCGGCCAAACTCGCAATGTAGTTGCGAAGTTAAACCCGACGACTGGGGCTGCTGATACTACCTTTAACCCGAATGCGAACCAAAATATGCCAGCTCCGGGGACACCTTATGATAGGTATGGGAATCATGTCTCTGCGATCGCCATCGATAGCAGTGGCAACCTCATAGTCGGTGGCGACTTCAACACCATCGGCGACCAAACTCGCAATTACATTGCGAAGTTAAACCCGACGACTGGGGCTGCTGATACTACCTTTAACCCAAATGCGAGTGGTTATGTCCATGCGATCGCCATCGATAGCAGTGGCAACCTCATAGTCAGTGGCGACTTCAACACCATCGGCGGCCAAACTCGCAATGTAGTTGCGAAGTTAGACCCGACGACTGGGGCTGCTGATACTACCTTTAACGCAAATGCGGATGGTTATTTCAGTAATGTGCATGGTTATGTCTATGCGATCGCCATCGATAGCAGTGGCAACCCTTATGTCGGTAGCTGGTTCTCGGAGGCCGGGCAAAAGAGCATTGTGAAGTTAGACCCGACGACTGCGGTTGCTGATACTACCTTTAACCCAAATCCGAACACTTCCGGCGGGTTTATGAATTCTGCTCGAATCAATGCGATCGCTATTGATAGCAGCGGCAACCTCATAGTCGGTGGCTACTTCAACACCATCGGCGGTCAAACTCGCAACCATATTGCGAAGTTAAACCCGACGACTGGGGCTGCTGATACTACCTTTAACCTAGATCTGGATGCTCCGGGTATGGTCAGTTCGATCGCGATCGACCCGAAAAGAAACATCCTTTACACCCCTAACGCCAATTTCAAGGGCGTAGACACCTTCACCTACACCGCCAAAGACAGTAGCGGTGTCAGCACTCCCATCACCGTCACCGTCAACGTCCTCGTCAACCACTCCCCCGTATTAGATAACAGCGGCACCCCCGCCCTCACCGCCATCAACCAAGGAGACAGCACCAGTACCGGCACACCAATTAGCACAATTATCGCGAATCTGGGGGGAACAAAAATCACCGACAGTGACACCGATGCCAAACAAGGCATCGCGATCACCAACTTAGACACAACTAACGGCACTTGGCAATACACCACCGACGGCACTACCTGGATAGATGCCCCCTGGCAAAATGCCCCCTGGCAAAATGCCACCGACCGCACTGTGATCTCCAGAGTTAGTGCCACAAACGCCTTACTTCTGGCCAGTGATGCCAACACCAAAATCCGGTTTGTCCCCAATGCCAGTTACAATGGCACAGTTAATAATGCCATCACCTTTAAAGCTTGGGACCAAATCACCGGCACTAACGGCGGCACAGCAGACGTAACAGCAGACTTAACTGCCAACGGTACATCAAGCGTTTTCAGCACCGCCAACGAAACCGCCAATATCACAGTTAACCCCACATCCGCCCCCGCCATCACCAGTGTCAGCGCACCCACCAATAGCACCTATGGAGTTGGAAAAAACCTGGACTTTACCGTTACCTTCAACGAACCGGTAACCATCACTGGCGGTGCCAACTTACCCATTACCCTAGATACTGGCGGCACTGTCAACGCTACCCTCAACGGTACAGGAGCCTCTGCCACCACCCATACCTTCCGCTATACTGTTACTTCTGGCAACCTAGATACCGAGGGCATCACAGTTGGTACGGCCTTAACTTTACCCACGGATGCTACCATTCAAAATGCCACCAATGCCAACGCGATCCTAACTTTAAATAGCGTCGGTAGCACCACAGGTGTATTAGTCGATGGGGTTGCTCCCATCGTCACCATAAGTCCTGTTGCTGATATTACGACAGCCGGAGGAACCAGTCAAAGTTTGACAGTTACTTTCAGCGATAATAATGCTGTCGATGTTTCAAGTTTGGACAGTTCTGATATTTTGATAAATTGGTCTGGCGGTGACATTCCTGCAAAATTTGTCAGTGTCGATACTAATAGTAATGGTACGCCTCGGACAGCAAATTATTCGTTTATTCCGCCTGGGGAAAGTTGGGATAATACTGACAATGCAACTTATACTGTTAAGTTGCAAGAAAGTCAAGTTAAAGATAGTCTTGGCAATTTCAATGTTGCTGGTAGTTTAGGGACTTTTAACGTTAATATTGCGGTGCCGGTTCCCAAACCAACGCCAATTCCAATTCCACCGGTAACACCGACACCAACGGTGACACCAACTCCCACAGAAACACCGACAACACCAACGGAAACACCAACACCAACAGAAACACCGACACCAACACCAACGGAAACGCCGACACCGACACCCATAACGATCGCCATTAACACGCCATCAGTCAGTAATATCGATCGCGGTGAACCAACTAATTTGCCACAAAATCAAGAAGTAGATGGCAACTATCTACTGACTGATGAAGATGATACCAGTATCCCACAATCAGCCTTTGGCAAACCGATATTCGCGTTATCAGGGAATGATAACTTGACGGGAAGTGACGGTAATGACACGATTCATGGTAACAGAGGCGCTGATACCATTGATGGTGGTAATGGGAACGATAACTTGTTTGGGGGTAAAGAATCCGATCAATTGTCGGGTGGTAATGGTGATGACTTCTTGAGTGGAAATAATGACAATGATACTCTCACTGGTGGCAATGATAATGATCTCTTACACGGGGGGAAGGGAAATGATGTCTTGATTGGTGGGAATGGGAATGATGAGTTATGGGCAGATAAAGGTTTCGATGTACTCACCGGTGGCTTGGGGAATGATACCTTTGTGTTACAATATACCGCTACTAACCCATCTCAAGCTGATGTGATTACTGACTTCACTTCCGACGATAAAATCAAGTTGATTGGTGCCACTTTCAGTCAACTTACCTTTGAGTCGGTTAATGTCATCTTAGATGGGGTGATGCCTCTAACTGCAACGGCGATCAAATCTGAGAATGACTACTTGGGATTGGTTTATAATGTGAATCCAACTGCTTTTAATAGTGGCTATTTCTTGTAAGATTGCTGGGGAAGAAACTATAGGCTAGGCCATCACAGGGAGGCGATCGCACTAACCGGAGGTTTGAGCTTTGGCCAGTTAGCAATCACTCAAAATAATCAGGGAACAATTATCAAAAACCTCTTGACAGGGGAGGAGTTAAGTGTTATGATTAGAGTGACTGCGAATCTTCACATATCAACAAATTTTAGGCTTTAGAGAAGGAAAAAAAGGGCGATCGCCTTAGTCCCCCTCGGCTCAGACGAAAGTTTGTGTAGAGGGCAATCGTTGCCCCGATTTCAATCGCAGAGTTATCTATGAATCCGATTAAAACATATCTGCCGGGTCTGCTGCTTGCAGTTTGCGAGTGGCAATTCCTCCTGAAATAGTGCACATAATTACGTTCAAAAGTAATACTATAAATGCTCTAAGCAGCGTCATATAAAGGGGTAAATTTGTGGCTTGGCGAGTTAAAGAGTAGAGTCCGACAGAGACTCCTACTCCGGGCAAAAAACCGAGGACGGAAAGAATTAGAGCTTCTTCAAAAACGATGCCGAGTAAATAAACATTGCGGTAGCCCATCGCTTTGAAAGTAGCATATTCTCCCATGTGGTCACTGACATCGGTTGAGAGAACTTGATAAACGATAATTACTCCTACTACAAAACCCATGGCTACGCCTAAATTAAACACAAAGCCGATCGCAGTATTCTTAGCCCAATAGTTTTTCTCAAAATCGATAAATTCTTGTTTGGTTAGTACCTTGACATCCGGCGGTAAATATGCTTTCAAAACTTGTTGGACTTCCACGGGGTCAGCACCCGGTTGCAGTTGAATTAATCCGGCATTAACACTCGCGGCGTTTTGTCTGGGAAACAGGCGCAGGTAATTTTGATCGCTAGTCATCAAAATACCGTCGGCGGCAAAAGATGCTCCAACTGTGAATAAACCGCTGACGTTAATCGTGCGTCGCTCTACCTCAGCTTTAACGGCTTTGCCTTGAGCGACTTGCGCGATCGTCCCTTGGTACTCTCCCCTAGAAGCTCGATCGAACAGCACAGTATCCGGCAATTTAATCGCGCTCAAATTTTGGTTGACTTCGGGAAGCGCAAATGCAGGGCGATCGGGATTGAAACCCACCACCATCAGCGACGTTTCGCGCCGAGTTTCGGGATTTTTCCAGTTAGCAATTTTCACGTAAAGCGGCTCGGCTGATTTCACACCCGGTACGTTCATTGCTTGATACAATCTGCGCCTGGGGAAGGAAGACAAATTAATCAAATTTCGCGCTTGGGGATGAATTAAAACTAAGTCTGTTTGCAAGGTTTGGTGCAGGCGCGTATTGCTGGTGTAAAGCGCATTTTGGAAGCCCAACTGCATGAACATCAAAACGTCAGCAAAGGCAATTCCTGCTACTGCAACCAGCATTCGCCCTTTGTCGTGACTCAGTTGCAGCCATCCGAGGGGAGTTCTGCGTCTTAACTGTTCTAAGGGTTTTATTAGTCCAATCATAGGATTTTAGATTTTAGATTTTGGATTTTGGATTTAAGAAAGCGACTCTGCGGTTTAAGACTTCTTAATTTTTAATTTCCCCGATCGCCACTTTGACTTGCAAATTGGTTAATCCAGCTACTTTCTGGCTGGAAGCTTCATCTAAGCGCACTTTTACTTCCACAATTCGACCATCAATATTCGCAGAAGGATCGGTGTTAACAATGTTTTGCCGCTGCACTTGCAAACCAATATGTTCGACAGTTCCTCGCAATTCGCCGGTCAAAGCATCGCTAGTAATTTTGGCGCTTTGTCCGAGGCGTACTTTGTCTACATCGCTTTCGTAGATTTCCGCAACAGCCAGCATCTCGCGAGTTTGTCCGAGTTCGACAATGCCGTCGTTTCCTACCCTTTCCCCCGGATGCGTGTGAATTTTCAGGACTTGGGCGTCTATTGGAGCACGGATGTAAGCTAGATCCAGATTGGCTTTGGCTTGTTTGGCGGCTGAAGCGGCGGAACTGACTTCGGCGGCGGCTGCTGCTACGTCAACGGGACGCACTTCGGCGATGCGATCGAGATTTGCTTTAGCTTCATTAATCTGCTGTTGTCGAGATTCCTGAATTTGGCTGAGTTTGGCTTGGGCTTCGTTAATTTGCTGTTGGCGGGATTGCTGAATTTGATTTAGTTTGGCTTGGGCTTCGTTAATCTGCTGTTGGCGGGATTCCTGAATTTGATTCAGTTTTGCCTTTCCTTCGTTGAGTTGCTGTTGAGTTGTTTCGGCGGCTAGTTTTTTGCTGTCGCTAGTTGAGGCGGAAATTGCTCCCTGTTCATAGAGTTGGGAGTAGCGCCGATCCTCGCTTCTGGCGTTGCGGAGTTCGGCTTGTAGGCGGGCAATTGCGGCTTTTTGAGTTTGAATTTCCCCTTGCTGTTCGGCCCTCAAGCGAGCAATTGTGGCTTGTTGCGCTGCGATTTCGGTGCTGCGATCGACTTCTAGGCGGCTGACGATCGCCTGTTGCGCTGCGATCTCGTTACTGCGATCGGCGGATAAACGGCTAATAGTTGCTTTTTGGGCTTGAATTTCGCCGTTTTTAGCTCCGGCTTTCACTTTTGCTAGATTTGCCTCGGCGACGCGCACTTGTTCTTGAGCTTGGTCGAGGGCGGCTTGCAGGCGATCGCGGCTGTCCAAAATTGCGATCGCCTGACCTGTTTTCACCCTGTCTCCCTCTTTGACTAAGAGTCGATCGATCCGGTTTCCTTCCGCGGCACCGGAGGCGGAGACTTTAATTACTTCTCCTCTGGGTTCGAGTCGCCCCAAGGCTGTAACTGTGGTTAATTGGGATGCTGTGACGGCTGCTGCTGCGGCTACTGCGTTGGGATCGGGTATGCGCGATCGCCAGATCGTGTAGCCTGTGGTTCCCCCTGCCCCCAGGGTTGCTACTGCTGCTACAACTAGGAGTTGTTTAACTAGGGATGGAGTTGAGGATAAGCCGTCTGCTGTTGGTTGGTGTACCATGACATACCTCTTTTTGAGAAAATAAAACTAAACGGTTTAGTTCTGATACGTTTTAATACTAAACCGTTCAGTATAATGATGTCAAGAGCCCAAATAAAAATTACAGAAGCAAGGTATGGCAAGGACAAAACCGATCGAACCAGACGCAGCAGGAGGTGACAAGAGCGAGCAAATCCTGCAAGGTGCGATGCAAGAATTTTTAGCCCACGGCTACGCGGGGACGAGTATGGACAAGGTAGCGAAGACGGGGGGAGTTTCCAAAGCCACGGTTTACAGCTATTTTGCAGATAAAGAAGGATTGTTTGCGGCCTTGGTACAGCGGCTGGCCCAAAAAAAAGTCAATTTTACAGTTCTGGATGAAGAACCGGCCGTAGCGCTGCGATTCGTTGCCACAACTATATTAGAACAGGTTACCCAGGAACCTGAATTTCTCAATTTTGTGAGGTTAGTGATTGCGGAGTCGGGGCGTTTTCCCCAGTTAGCGCAGACATTTGTGAGAAACTTAGCTAAACCGGGTATCGATCGGCTAGCGGAATATTTGGCATCGCATCCAGAGTTAAAATTGCCCGATCCGGAGGCAACAGCGCGGATTTTTATTGGATCTTTGGTATATTTCCAGTTAACGCAGGATATGATGCACGGCAAAGAGATTCTGCCAATGGAGCGCGATCGACTGATCGAGGGTCTGCTGCACTTAATTTTATCCCCGCAGTCCAATTCCTAAGTGCGATCGACAGAATCTAGGAATTTTATGTGAGAATTATCGCAGCCATAAAGAGCGAGATCCCTTTATGGCTGCGATCGCAGGTTTTAGTCAGGTGTTTTTCCTAACCGTTCCCTCAATTCCTCAGCCGATAACTGCGGCAGTTGTTCTACAAACAAGGTCAATTCTGCCACAGGCAATGCCAATAAATTAGTAACGACTGTAGGCAGAATATCGCCCAATTCAGGCGATCGCATTTGCAAAACACTTTCAGCCAACAATTTCACTGCTGATTCCCGCCCAGATTCATCAACGGTCAGCATCGATATTGCCAGCAACAGCACTGTAAATTCCGCCGCCGCCAACTTGGATATTGGAGATAGAAAAACTGTCATTTTTGGGCTTAATTCTCCAAATCTAACTTGCAGAAAGTTTTCTAAGATTAAGCGCTGTTGTTCTTGTCTGCCTCGTTCTAGTCCTTGTTCTAGTCCTTGTTCTAGCCCTTGTTCTAGTCCCCGTTCTAGCCCTCGTTCTAGTCCTTGTTCTAGTCCCTGTTCTAGTCCTTCTTCTCTAGCTTGTTGCTGTGCTGCTTGTATTTGTTGTTGAAAAAGTGGTGCAATGGCCATAATTAACTCCCGCTCTTCTGGCTCTAATTCTTGTGGCGCATCGGTTACTAAATTTGACTGTAACCGATACAGCAATTCTAGCGCGATCGTCCGTAACGGATCGTCTGTTGCTAAAGCGCTCAATTGGGAAATAGCCCTTTGCTGCACTCCCCCTTTGCCCAAAATCCTCAACCACAGGGTTTCTGGAGTTTCTGGCAACTGGTGAATCGCCACAATTGCAGTCCGCAAAGATTCCCCCAAAAAATAGATTCCCTGCATCCAATTCTCTGTGTCTGGTATCGCATTAAAGCTATCTACCAATGCTTTCGATGCTGTGGGCATCAAAATCCACAGTTTGGGTAACTGAGCATCATCATAGCGAGTATTTTCTCTCCTAAATTTTCGCTCCAATTCACCTCGCACGTCCAATAACTTGCCCAGACAGCTACAAATTTCGCTAACGTTTGCCGGATTGCGAAACGGTTCAAAAATTGCTGTTGTGTTTGCCATTTTTCCCAACAATCCCAGGGTTTCTGAGTATTCTGGAATTGCGGTGCTGGGAGTGAAGTAAACATCGATTTCTCGGACTTCGGAAGTCACATCGCGACCGATATTAACCGTTCCGATCGGCGAAAGCAATTCTTCCAGAAATTCTTTGGCAAAGCGATCGTGAATAAATCGCGTCATAGAAATTAGGATGAGTTTTATGAGTGAATCCTAGCATACCTACACGCTTTTGATTTAGGTGAGTAAGCCTAGGCGCATCTAAATTTTACAGTCAAGTTTGATTAAATTCTTGTGAGGTGAGATCTCGTAGGCCGCCCGAAAAATACAACGCAAGGTGCGGGACAGCTTATGGTAAGGTGCGCATTACGACCCTACAGAACCCATTTGACATCTAAGAAGAGGGTGCAAGTCTTTTAATCATCAGCCTAATAAAACAAAGGTTGAGCTTGGCAGTCGCATTATCCAAAGTCCTCTCAAAGTTCTTGACTAAAATTTTACATCTTTCCATCCAAGAATTTGAGCGTTCAATTACCCACCTTACTTTAACTGGAACAAATCCTGATTTGCCTTGCGCTTCTTTTTGTGCTTTCGATGGTTTTGCTGAAAGCTCAAACTTGATTTTTGTCATAATCTGTGGATAAATTTTCTCTAACTCTTTTGTGAGATGTTCACTCCTGGTAGCCGTTATCTAGTAGTATCGTAATTTGGGGAATATCCAGAGGTTTAGACTTGAAATAATCCATGTTTAAACTCAACATTTCAATCAAACCAGCATCGTCTGATACGTTGGCTTTCGTGCAATGAGTAAAGAAGGGAAACCCAAGCGTATCAACGGCTAAGTGTCTTTTAATACCATTTGTAGATTTGTAGAAACAAAATCCTTTTGATTCAATACTAGCATTACAAGTGTTTTTAACTGAAGAGTGAGTCTACGAGCATCAACGTAGTCCATTTGCCTTTTTTTTGACCTGTTCGCGTACTTGGCAATGTAATACTCTCATCAGCTCTTCTATTACTCCCTGTGTTCGCCACTGCTTGTAATGCCAATATATCGCCCTTGTAAGGTGGCAAGTCACGCAAGTAAGTCTTGCCAATTGCAGCCATTCTTGAGTTGATAGAAGATGCCATCTAAGATTTCTCTTTTTGTCCAGTTGGATGGTCTAGTTCGCTTTTTTGTAGGTAGTATATTCTGTAGTATGGGTTCAATTATTTCCCATTCTGAATCCGTTAAGCTGCTAGAATAAGGCATGGCTGTTCGATAGTGCTTTTGCGGTCACGCTACCACAAGACCGTAAAAGATGTCAAACGGGTTCTACAGAATTAATTGATGCGTCCAGGAATGTTTAGGTTAATTTTCACTTTCCACACTAAATAGATCTTTGAGCCGTTTCCTTACCCACTCTATAGGATTTTCATCGTCTTCCGCTGCATCTACCAATTCCATTTCTCGAAGTTGCTGTTGCCTCTCGCTTAGTTCTTCTTTGTGTTTCACTATCTCTTGAATAATTTGTTCAGATAAATCCGGCTGTTCTGTTAAAATTTTTTGGAATCCTTCTTTATTGATAGCAAACAAAATTGTTTCTTCCAAAGCTCTCACCGAAGCAGTTCTAGGGATTCCCAACATCAAAGAAAGTTCCCCCAAAAACTGACCCGTACCGAGGTTATTCAGATGTTTGTCAATAGCTTCCACAAAAACTTCGACTGAACCTGAAAGAATCATGTAAAAAGCATCTCCAGGGTCGTTTTCGCGAAATAAAAATTCTTGCGATCGCAGCCGTTGGCGGTATCCAACTTCAATCAATTGCCGCAATTCGAGATCCGTCAGATTTTCAAAGTATTCCACCTCTCGCAGCAAACAGCTAAGGGACGATTGCTTTTTCATTTCCTCTGCAATAATCGGCATTTTTTGCTTGTTTTCTGAGGAAGTGTTCGTGATGTCAATTCCACTTTTTTTGTTGTTGAACATTGACAAAATAACTTCGGGATTTTGCAAATAAATTTCTCTGTCGTTGAACGGAAATTCTATTTTATGCTGGCGAAAATTGTACTCAATCGCAAAATTCAAAGAACTTTTAATTACTTCTCTGTCTGTCGGCCTGTCCGTCCAAACTAAAAGTTCAAATTTAAAACTATCATCGCCAAACTCGACAAACAATACTTTCGGATTCGGTTTGTACAAAACTCCTGCTTCCGCGTAAGCAATATTTAACAGAGTTTCTGTCACTAACAGCGGGTTACTATTCTCGGCTACTTCTACGGGAACTCGCAGACAGAGTAGCGAGTTTTCGTAACTCCAGTTAATGATTTTGTTGCTAATCATTTTGCTGTTGGGAACTATGACGCTGGAGTCGTCATTGGTTTGGATGATGGTCGATCGAATCGAGATTTTTTTGACTATTCCCATTAATCCTTCTAATTCCACAAAGTCTCCGACTTTCACAGGTCTGTCTAAAAGCAGCGTTAAGCCGCTGACGAAATTAGTTGTTAAATCCTGGATTCCAAAACCAATTCCAACTCCCAATCCCCCCGCAACTACTGCAAAAGAAGCGAGGTTGAAGCCTATACTTTGGATGGCGACGATCGCTCCGAAAGCTACTATTAAATACCCAATAATTACTGCGATAGCTTCCCGGTTTCCCTCGTCAATTCCCAGTCGAACTAGCAAGCGTTCCTTAAGAAAGCCAGTAAAAGAACGCGATATGACGAGGATAGCTATGAACAATACAATCAGTTCCACAAGTGACTGCAGCGATACAGGATTCTCACCTATTGTAAATAAGGTCGCTGTAAACATTTGGGATATTTTTATCAATAATTCTTCGGGTATTGTAGTCAATTTAGTTCCAGTTAATAATAAGTTTATTAAAGGTTAAACCTTTGGAACTCAGGACTTTAGTCCTGAGTTCCAAGTAAAAAAAAGCATAATAAAAGTCTTTTTTACGAGATTTTTATTTGTTTTTAGTATCCGAACAAACTGATTTTTTTACAGAGAATAGATATGTGGTTATTCAGACTACGCCATTATGCGTCTTGCCCATTTCTCGGATATATTGTCTTCCCCTGCCTGCGGTTAGTGTGTCACTTTTTCGCAATAGCGGAATCATCTATTATTCATGGGAACCCTCTACTAGCTTTAGTCAACTTTAACTGTCTTGGATTTTATCATACTTTCCGCTGATTTTTTGTTTAAGTCCCGTTATAAACTTAAGCAGGGAGTATTCAATGACTATTTAAGTGGACAAGTCAAATATCCCAGTATTACAATGAGTTTAACTGGTGGAAGAGATATTCATATCACTGTGCCAGTTGCGTCCGTCTTGTGTATATCTAAGAATGTCTAACTGAAAACTAAACGGATTTAGCTAAAATTGAGAACGTTCCAAGAATACTTGGCATTATACCGACATTGGAAAAAAATTAAAACTTAATGGCATTTGTCAATCAGTAAAATTACTGAAAACACTGCTTGTTTAGGAGTGGAAAATGCGCGATTTGGGGGTGGGTGGGCATAAATATGGCGTGAGGCATGACTCCTCGATAGCCCAAATCTAAGTTCTCCACCCAAAATCTGAGTAAATGCTGAGCATAATTGTTGATTGACAAATGCTTCCCTAGCTTAAATTGTCAGCAAGGTTCTAGCGATAGGATCGATCGGCAACAGAACTGCTTGGCGATACATCCGAAGAATTAAGGGAAATAGTGTCGCAAGGGGTATAAATATCGCGTTGAAACCCTAATGGTCGCGCTACTGAAGTTTGCTTCAGTACCCAAATTGGAGGCAACGAAAACCTTGCGATCGCACAATTGGAAAGAAGTTCTAGAATTATAGCTGAAATGCACGAGCCAACATGAGCAAATTCCCACCAGATAAAAACCAACCGCCACAGCAAGAGAGCACAACAGCACAGGTATTGCGACAGGCTCACTTCGACGCTTTTTTTGCAGGTGCCAACGCCGGAATGCTGATTTTTGACCGCCAACTCCGGTATGTCCAAATTAACGAAGTTCTGGCCCAGATGAATGGCGTTTGTGTGGCAGACCATATTGGTAGGTCAGTGCGTGAAGTGCTGCCAGAATTGGCTCCGACTGTGGAACCAATTCTGCAAGGTGTTTTGGATACGGGCAAGCCCATTCTCGACTCTGAATTAGTGGGTGAAACGCCGAAAGAACCAGGAATCGTGCGCTACTGGCAGGCATCTTACTATCCTTTGCGGGATGAAAATGGCAAGGTATTTGGTCTTGGTGGCATTGTGATTGAAGTTAGCGATCGCAAGCGGGCAGAACAAAAGCAGGCACGACTGACGGCAATTTTGGAAGCAACTTCCGACTTAGTAGGAGTTGTGGATGCGACTGGGCATAGCGTCTACCTCAACAAAGCCGGACAGGAAATGCTGGGGATGTCCCCAGAGGAAGCACGATCGCCGTTTACTATAGATTCTGTATTAGCTCCCTCGGCAAGGGCAAAATTCCACAACGAAATAATTCCCACCGCCTTGCGAGAGGGTAGTTGGGCTGGTGAAATCCTATTTTTGTCACGCGATGGGGAAGAAATTCCAGTCTCCCAGGTTTTGATCGTTCACAAAACCGAAGCGGGTGAAGTCGAGTTTATTTCCACTATTGTGCGGGATATTCGCGATCGCAAAACCGCAGAAGATGTCCTCAAACAAAGCGAAGAACGATTTCGTTCTTTGATGGAAGCTAGCGCTCAAATTATTTGGAATACCAATGCTGAAGGCGAACTCGTTAGCGAACAACTCGCTTGGACTGCATTTACAGGACAGACATTTGATAATTACAAGGGATGGGGCTGGCTAGACACGTTCCACTCAGACGATCGCGCTCATGTTGCTAGCGTCTGGTCGGCTGCCTTGGCCAATCGATCGCTCTATCAAGTTGAATTTCGTATGCGCCGCTATGACGGGGAATATCGCTACATGAGTTGTCGTGCTGTACCAATTCTGAACGCGGATGGTTCAATTCGGGAATGGGTTGGGGCTAATACAGATATTACCGATCGCAAACAAGCTGAAGAAGCTCTGCGCGAACAGCAAGCTGCGCTGCGCGATCGCAACGTCTTGCTGAGCTCTATTTTGGAAAGTACCCCAGACATAATTGTGGTTAAAGACCGGGAAGGCCGATATGTTGCCCTTAATTCCTTTGTGGCAAACTTGTTCTTTTACGGTAAACCCATAGAGGAGATTGTGGGTAAAGATGATTCGGAACTGATGCCCCCTGCTGCTGCCGTTCCAATAATGGCAAAAGACCGCGAGATTATGAAAGCAGGCACTACTGAAACCTACGAAGAAGAAATTTCTAATGGTGAGGGCAGCAATTATTTTTTAACCACAAAAGCCGCTTGGCGGGACGGTCAAGGCAATATTCTCGGTATTATCGCCATAGCACGAAACATTAACGATCGCAGACAAGCTGAAGCTGAGCTGCGCGATCGCAATGCACTGCTAAACTCTATTTTGGAAAGTACACCAGACATCATTGTTGTTAAAGATCGACAAGGGCGTTATGTTGCCCTTAACTCCTATGTGGCAAACTTTTTAGGCAAGCCAATTGAGGAAATCATCGGCAAAGATGATTTAGAATTAATGTCGCCTGACAGTGCTCGTGAAATTATGGCAAAAGATCGCCACATCATGGCAGCAGGAATCACTGAGAGTTACGAGGAAGATATCTCTTCTCATGATGAAAGCCCTACGACCTTTTTAACTACAAAAGCTCCTTGGCGGGATGCTAATGGTAATATCCTGGGCATCATCGCCACAACACGAGATATTACCGATCGCAAACAAGCGGAAGATGCGATCAAACAAAGCGAAGAACGCTATCGTTCGCTAATCCTTGCTACATCCCAAATTGTCTGGACAGGCGATTCTGAGGGGCGATGCCCGGATATGCCGACTCTGAGAGCTTACACCGGACAAACCGTAGCTGAGGTTGTTGGTTTTGGCTGGTTAGATGCAATTCACCCGGACGATCGCGAACGAACGGCTCAGGTGTGGATGGAAGCAGTGCAAACGAAAAGCCTGTATGACATAGAATATCGAATTCGCGCAGCGGATGGAAACTATCGTTATTTCCAAGGTAGAGGGGTGCCAATTCTAAATGAAGATGGCAGCATCCGGGAGTGGATTGGCACTTGTACCGATATCCACGATCGCAAACAAGCAGAATTTCTAATGGCAAAAGCCAAGGAAGCAGCAGAAGCTGCTAGTCGGGCGAAAAGTGAATTTCTTGCTAACATGAGCCACGAATTGCGGACTCCGCTTAATGGCATCATGGGATACGCGCAGATTCTTCAGCGTTCCAAAGTCTTGAAGGAAGAAGAGCGATCGCGCATTGATGTCATTTATCAGTGCGGTTCTCATTTACTGACGTTAATCAATGATATTCTCGATTTATCGAAGATTGAAGCACAGAAAGTGGAACTCATGCCCACCGATTTTCATTTCCCGGCGTTCCTGCAAGGTGTCGCAGAAATGTGTCGTATCCGAGCTGAACTAAAAGGAATTCACTTCCATTTTCCCTCAAGCCCCGAACTCCCGATCGGTATTCGTGCGGATGAAAAACGCTTGCGACAAGTGTTAATTAATCTTTTGAGCAACGCTATTAAATTTACGGATGAGGGCAGTGTCACTTTTATAGTCAGTTTTGCAACAGAAGAAAAAATTCGCTTTGAAATACGCGATACAGGTACCGGCATTGCCCAAGATCAACTCCAAGCTATCTTTCAGCCCTTCGAGCAGGTAGGAGATCGCAGGCGGCAGACGGAAGGTACGGGATTGGGACTGGCAATTAGCAAAAGGATTGTAGAACTAATGGGCAGTACCATTCAGGTTCAAAGTGAGATGAATGTTGGCAGTATTTTCTGGTTTGATGTCAATCTATCTCAAGCCGATGAATGGGTGAAAACGTCTCAAATCGACCATCGCGGGCAGATTGTCGGCATCAAATACCGCAAACCTAAGATTGTGGTTATTGATGACAAATGGGCTAACCGTTCGGTAATTAGCAATTTGCTCAGTCCGATCGGCTTTGAGGTGTCTGAAGCCAACGACGGGCAGGAAGGCTGGGAAAAAATTCTGGAGGTACAGCCAGATTTAATCGTTACCGACTTACTAATGCCCGAACTAGATGGCTTCGAGCTAATTAAGCGGGTTAGAGAATCGGAAAATTTCAAAGACATCATCATTATTGTCTCTTCTGCCAGCGTATTTGAAATCGATCAATACAGAAGTTTAGAAGCAGGAGGCAACACTTTTATTCCCAAACCTGTTCAAGCCACGGAACTCCTGCAAAAATTACAACAGTATCTTGATTTGGAATGGGTTTATGAAGCTAATGAAGATCCGCTGGCGATCGCCTCAGACACCAACGAGCTAATTGCCCCGCCTGCTACAGAAATGGAAATGCTATACGAGCTGGCTATGAAAGGAAATTTCCTAGAAATAGTTAAGCAGGCGGTATTACTTGAAGAAATAGACCCAAAATACATTCCCTTTGCTAAAATATTGCATCAGATGGCAAGGGACTTTCAAGACGAAGAGATTTTAACGTTTATTCAGTCCTACAAGTAAGGTTTATGAATCCAGAAATTCAAGCAAATGGTACGATTCTTATAGTTGATGACAATTCAGCTAACTTAGGTGTCTTGTCTGATGCCTTAAGCCAAGAAGGATTTGAAGTTCGGGTTGCGAAATCTGGAAAAATGGCACTAGAGCGAGTTAAATATGCTCTACCAGATCTAATCTTACTAGATGTCATGATGCCAGAGATTGATGGATTTGAAACCTGTCGTCGATTACAGGCTAATCCAGAAACTAAACAGATTCCCATTATATTTATGACGGCTCTCTCGGATACGGCTAATAAAGTTGAAGGGTTTAAGCTTGGGGCTGTAGATTATATTACCAAACCCTTTCAACAGGAGGAAGTATTAGCTCGCGTCAAGCTGCATTTAAAGCTTCATGTTCTTACTGACAAATTAGAGGAAAAAAATACATTATTGGAGCAAAAAGTTGTAGAAATCAGCCAAGCCTATGATGCTTTGCAACAAATGCAAATTAAGTTAATCCAAAACGAGAAAATGTCGGGATTAGGGCAAATGGCGGCTGGGATTGCTCATGAAATCAATAACCCGATAAATTTCATCTCTGGCAATCTGGGTTATGCCCAAGAGTACGCTCATAACTTACTAAAAATCATACACCTCTATCAAGAAGATTATGTAAATCCCACCCCTCGGATTCAAGCAGCAATGGATGAAATAGAACTGGATTTTTTGGAGGAAGATTTTATAAAAGTTCTTAACTCAATCAACTTAGGAACGCAGCGCATCCAGGAGATTGTCAAGTCTATGCGAATTTTTTCTCGCCTGGATGAGGCAGACGTGAAAGCAGTAAATATCCATGAAGGAATTGATAGTACACTCACCATCCTGCATCATCGTTTAAAAGCAAAACCAGAGCATCCAGAGATTGAACTAATAAAAGAGTACGGTCAGCTTCCACAAGTAGAATGCCATGCCGGACAACTCAATCAAGTGTTCATGAATATTATTTCCAATGCCATTGATGCTTTGGATGAATCTAATCAGCAGCGTTCCTTTGCAGAAATCAAGCAACACCCGAACCGCATTCGGATTTGTACAAAATTAATTGACGAGAATTGGGTTGGTATTTATATTAGTGACAACGGTCGGGGAGTTTCCGAAACCTTACAAGCGAAACTATTTGACCCTTTTTTTACCACCAAACCTATCGGTAAAGGAACTGGCTTGGGGTTATCTATCAGTTACCAAATTATTGTTGAAAAGCATGGGGGCAGATTATACTGCCAGCCTATAGCAGGAAAGGGAATAGAATTCGTCATTGAAATTCCAATTCGGCCACAAGCTAGTCAAGCTGCTTAGTTTCCCGGTGCAATGTCTCTTACGAACTTTGGTTAATTTCTCGCCGATCGCGCGGATGACAGGGATTACCCGTACAAACAAAGCCGGCAGGCATATTTTTAAAGACGCTACTGCGAGCTCCAATTAAAGCGTTGGCACCGATTTCGACACCAGGGCCAATGAAGCAGTCGGCGGCAATCCAAACGCCGTTATTAATGATAACAGATGCTGTTATTAAGCCAAAGGCTGGGTCTTGGGGGTCGTGAGTGCCGGTGCAGAGGTAACTTTTTTGAGAAATGACGCAGTGTTTGCCGATCGCAATTCGATCGAGACTGTACAATACAACATCATCTCCGATCCAACTGTAGTCGCCGATTTCAATTTTCCAAGGATAGGTAAAACGAGCCGTAGGGCGGATAATCACACCACAACCTATTTTCGCTCCAAATAACCGCAGCAAGCCGCTTCTGATGCCGTTAAAAGGGTGTGGAGTGAGGGAAAATGCAACCGCCTGCACGAACCACCAAACCAAAATTAGCCAACCAGGCTTTCCCCGATCGAAATTTGATTGGTTGTACAGCCGCAAATCAACTAAAGATTCCCCAGTCAAAGTATTTAGCTGATTGTCGCTAATTGGACGATCGTTTATTTCAGGATTTGGGGAATTTGCGATCGGCTTTTCCGGTTCTTGGTTCGGATTTGGTATATTATAAGTCATTGATAGTTAATTTAATGTTTAATTAAAAATCGAGTTTAACCTGAAGGACTGCTGCATGACATTTCCAGTTACGAACAATTTTGACTCTGAAAACGCCAAGGATCTCGCACAATGCGAGAATACAAATCCCAGAATTGGCAAAGTGCGGCTTTTACAAACAGCATTGATACTGCTTAGCAGCTTTTTTATCGCAGAGTTAATTGCCGCGCTTAATTCTCATAGTTTGTCCCTATTAGCAGATGCGGGTCACGTCTTTTCAGATGTAGCAGCTTTAGCAATAACTTTGACCGCCACTTGGTACTCCTCAGTCAAACGCAAAAGTAAATCCGTAGATTGTACGATCGCACAATCGCCAATCCCTGAACGAGGAGAAATCATTGCTGCTTTAATTAATAGTATCAGTTTAGTAGCGATCGCCCTTTGGATTGCGGCAGAGTCGATCGCCCGCTTGCTGTCTCCAACCCCCGAAGTAGAAGGGCTCCCGATGTTAATTACCGCCATAGTCGGTTTAAGCATCAACTCAATCAATGCTTGTTGCTTGCATTCCTGCTGTCACGGCGACTTAAACCTCAAAAGCGCCTTTCTGCACGCAGTTGCCGACATTTTTTCGTCGGTTGGAGTAATTCTAGCTGCGATCGCCGTGGCGTGGCTGCACTGGAATTGGGCGGACGGCTTAATTAGCTTGCTAGTTTCGGCATCTATTATTTTATTAACCCTACCCCTGCTAATCGAAAGCATCCAATTGCTGCTAGGAAAAGTATCAGCAATATCCGCAACTCAACAACCTTGCGACTGCGAAAAAGTGAGCGCAGAAAAATTGCTTTTTCCATCCCTCGAAGAACTCATCAAATAATATCTCTTCATCTGCCCTCAACCATAGAAATAGATAACTAATGTCCTACAGTGATTTTACTTTAAATCGAGTTGCTAAAGAGTTTAATTTAACCATTTCCGAGCGCTCTAATATTTTCACAGAAATTCCAAAATTAACACCAAGCGATTTTCTCCAAGAAACCCTGCGCGATAATCTACCTTTAGCCCTTGGTAGCAATACGGAAAAAGCGCGGTCGGAATTAATTATTGCTCCTATTCTAGTCGAACTCCGAAAACAATTAAATTATCAAATTAGCTGGTTTTCGGGTATTGACTTTAGTGTGGATGCCAGTAAAGGATTAAACGGCAGTTGTGATTTTATCATCAGTCAATCACCTGAACTTTTATTTGTTAGTGCGCCAGTTATTACCGTCGTAGAAGCTAAAAAAGAAAATATTTTAGCTGGTTTGGGACAATGCGTAGCGGAAATGTTGGCAGCGCAAATTTTTAATGAAAATGAAGGCAATGAAATTCCTGTGATTTACGGTACCGTTACCACAGGCACTAACTGGAAATTTCTGAAATTAACAAAACAGACGATCGAAATTGATTTAGTCGAATATTTTATCAACGATTTAGGTAAAATTTTAGGTATTTTAGCTAGTGGCATTCACTCAAGTATTAATTAGGTAAAGAAACCCGGCGGTTGAAATCGCGTCTTGTCAAACGAAGTCCCTCTGTAACAGACTAAGAGAGACTCGGCGGTTGAAACCCTGTCTGCACAAACTTTCGTCCGGATGGTGCGCGGACTGAGAGGGACTCTCACGGCAATTTCACTTCTGTCTCCTGACTGATAACTACTGGCGGCGACAAAGGCGGCTGAGATTCTGCCACATTCAACTGACCGCCACAACAACGCAACTCGTAAAGTTTGGCATTAATTTGATACTCGTATTGACTCAATAGCCTTGCATAAATATAGCCAGCTTTTCCATCCAAAAAGCCTAACTGAATGAAGTAAAATAAAATAAATCTGAGCATTGGTTTAAAAGGCAGCCACACCCAAACTTTTTTGAGAAATCGCTTCCGCTGTACGGCATCTCCAAATAAGTTAGCACCAATAGTGCCGCTGTCGTCGCGCCCTTCAATAATATTGTAATAAACGCGAGCTTCCCAATTAGAATAGCGGTTGTGCCGTTCTATCCAGTGAAATAAATCGCGGTAATCTTCGTGGATCATGTCATTTTTTAAGTAGCCGACTTGACCGGATAAAATGACGTGTTCGTGAACTTCGTTGTCGCCAGTATTGGGGACGGATTCAGTGCCGAGATTTTCGTAACGGCCTTTTTGATGCTTGAACAAACGCAAATTCCAGTCGGGATATCGGCCGCCGTAACGCAGCCACTGACCTAAAAATAAGACTTTGCGGTTGAGGTAGTAACCGTCAAAATTGGGGTCTTCGATCGCCCGCGCGATTTCGTCCCAAAGTTCCGGCGGAATGCGCTCGTCGCAATCGACAATTAATACCCATTCGTTGCGAAAGGGTAGATTGTCTAAAGACCAATTTTTCTTTTTCGGCCAGCGTTTGTCGAAGTAGAATTGCACTACTTTTGCGCCGCTACTGATGGCAATTTCTACCGTGCGATCGCTGCTTTGGGAATCAACCATGAAAACTTCATCCGCCCTGGCAATGCTGGCCAGACACGCAGGTAGATTAAGTTCTTCGTCTTTTGCCGGAATGAGAACTGAAACCGGAATCTTGGATGAACTAGATGTCATAATCGAGTGCTTGAACCTGAATGCGGTAGAGTTTTTGTGGATGAAATGCGATCGGCACAGCCGCGCCGACGACTTGAGCAGCGAGGGATATTGCCTATAGCCTAATGCCTAGTGGTCGATTTCGGTGCAAAAATCAGGCCGCGGATGGCTGCGCTCAAATAACCGATTTGACCCCAGGCAAAAACGAAATTTTCAAAGCGCAGCGCCGGATCTCTAATATATTTAAAAGACTTCCAGACACCCCTCAAGATTCTTTCACCCCCTCGCCCAAGCTGAGCAATACCGGCTCGATCGGACAATTGTTCCCGATAACACTCGCTGATGCCTTGCCACCACCCGCGCTCTAGAAACCAAGCTTTGTTGAGCCGTTCTGCAGCGACATTGTGAAGCACCACGGCCTCCGGTAGATAAACTACTTGCCAACCTAACTCTAAAGCTAATTCAGTGGCCCGCAACTCTTCATTTGACAACAATTTTGTGCCGACTCTACCGAGTTTGACATCGAAGCCGCCAATTTTTTCGAGAAACGTGCGCCGGATCGAGTAGTTTACACCCCTGGGAGTCAAACCGGCAGCAGTCACGTAAACGCAATTTTCCCCCAAATCGTAAACTCCCAAGTTCTGGGCCAATCCCGGTGACAGCCATTCGGGCGGGGAGACTCCACAAGGCCAGAGCAAGTTGACTTTGCCGCCGGCTACGGCTAGTTTTTGATTGCTTTGATAAGCCGCGTGCAGCACCCTGAGCCAATTAGGGTCAGCAACAGCGTCGTCGTCGAGATAAGCTAATATTTCGCTGCGAGCTTCTGAAGCGCCGGTGTTCCGGGCTACTGACAGACCGATTTCGGGTTCCCAGACGTACTTGAGGCGGCGATCGCCCAGTCTTGCTTCTACCACCTCGCGGGTGCGCGAAGTGGAACTTTCCGGGCTCGCATAATCGCTAGAAGCGTTATCCACTACTACTACTTCAAAGTTGTCGGGAAAATCCTGTACCAGCAAGCTGTCGATCGCCCCCCCTAAATAGGCGGCGCGATTGTGGGTGCAAATAATCGCTGATATCTGAGGGTCTGGCATAAATAGCAGCTTGGGAAATACTGGGGTTCTCGATCGACTTACTGTGAAATTGTCTCAACAATGCTATTATCGCTTAAAAAGCATTTGGTAGTTGGCAGTTTAAATCATAATTGGTAATTGGTAATTGGTAATTGGTAATGGTGTTTAATCCTTTGTATGTGACTAATGACTGCTGACTAATGACTAATGACTAACTCACAACCCCCGGCATCCAGACAATTAATCTTAGTAACTGGGCCGGCCCGAAGTGGCAAAAGTGAATGGGCCGAAACTCTGGCGGCGGGTTCTGGAAAACAAGTAATCTATGTGGCTACCGGTCGGGTTGATGAAGCCGATTTGGAGTGGCTTCGTCGCCTCGAACAGCACCAAAATCGCCGTCCTGTTGATTGGACAACTCTAGAAGTGCCGATCGAATTATCGGCAGTTGTGCGAGCCGGCAAGCCCTCGGATTGCTTGTTGATTGATTCCCTGGGAACTTGGACGGCGAATCTTTTGGAACAAGAAGCGGCTGTTTGGGCTACTGCGCAGCAAGAGTTGCTGGCTAGTTTGAAGTCGGCGGCGGCTGATGTAATTTTGGTAGGGGAAGAAACCGGCTGGGGCGTTGTGCCTGCTTATCCGGCGGGGCGGCTGTTTCGCGATCGCCTCGGCACTCTCGTGCGCCAGATCGGGGCGATCGCCGATACTGTTTATCTCGTCACCGGAGGTTACGCCTTGGATCTGAGCGTTCTGGGTACGCCGCTGCCGCCTGCTGCGAAAAATTAACAGCCGGAGTCCCCATTGACAAGGGAGAAAAAATCTCGGTTTCCCGACGGACAATTTTAACTAAAAATCAGGTATAATTTTAACTGAGATTGAAAACTCAAGACTAAGATAAATTAGTCAAAAAACATACTCCCTCGGGCAACCCGCACAACAATTTGACACGAGGAATAGCCAAATTTTCAAATAATGTAAAATATAAAATGTCTCTTGAGAAAGAGTGCAAATTTCAAAGTGAAAGTCTAAAATCACCAATTAGTTGACAGGTTGACTAAAAATTATGGCATCAGAGAGTGAAGTGAGAAAATACATTGCTTACTGGTTTCAGTTAGGCAAAAAAGTATTAATTCGCAACGGTTCCGAAGCGCTGCTGCCCCAATCGGTAATTGCGGGCGATCGCTACAGCAGCGAATTTGAAGACTGCTGGCAAAAAATCATTTCCCCCGACAGCGGAGACTGCTACCTGCAAGGCACAAACGAAACAATTTCCCAACTGCTGACACCAGCATGGGACATCAGCCCCTGCGCGCGCTGCGCGATGCCCGTAGTGTTCCAACAAACCGGAATGCCCCCGGAGTTCTGTCCCTGTAACGACTTACCGAACTGGCCCGATACCGAAATGCCACAACCTCGATCGCCAGTCAGCACAAAATCGCAACTGTCAGGAATTCGCGATCGACTCCTCAAAGCTGGCGGCGAATAAACGAATGATATTGTAGTGCGTTCACGTGACGCGATCGAGTGGACGCACGAGTGACCAGAAAGCGGGTTTTTGGCGAAAAGACGCGTTGCAACCCCCAGATCCAGTAAAAAACCCGCTTTCTGTGGTCCTAGTGCATAAGTCTTGGACTGTTGGCTAGTGACTAACCCCTAAGGACTAATAACTTCTGCCTTCGGTTTTATGCCTTAAAGCAGTGGTGAGAAGGCGACAAATTGTTACAATGTCTTTACAATGCTTCACAGGTCTGAGTTTTATGGATGTCAAGACGGTATCGCCAGCCTCCCCGCTAACTTACTCAAATTCAGGGACTCACGCTGCACTCGGCAATCTCAAAGAGGTAGAAACAGTTCCCCTGCAAGCTGTACAAGTAGAACTAGAGACAGTGGCGGTCACTCCCGAACCGCTCAAATCAGCCAGAGACATAGCTTATGAGTTGGCAGGAGATGCTGTGCGCTACGATCCAGTGGCGATCGCAGCGCAGTACCGAAATCGCCCCCTGCAAGTCTGGGGACGGCTGTCGAGCGTTGTTTGGACATTTTTTAGCTTTGCCCTAAGTTTATGGTGGGACGGCAAAACAGGCAACACCGCCAGGAACGAAAAGCGTCGCGCCGCCAGACTGCGAGAAATTCTCAGCCAACTCGGCCCCGCTTTCATCAAAATAGGACAAGCACTCTCAACACGGCCCGACTTAGTACCGCCCGCATATTTAGAAGAACTAACAACGCTGCAAGACCAATTGCCAGCATTTCCTAACGAAGTAGCATATCAATTCATCCAAGAAGAATTGGGCGCCCACCCCAAAGAAATCTACGCAGAAATTAGCCCCGATCCGATCGCCGCAGCTTCTCTCGGACAAGTCTACAAAGGCAAACTCAAAACCGGGGAAACAGTCGCCATCAAAGTGCAGCGACCAGGTTTAGCCGAGAACATCGGCTTAGATATCTACATCCTGCGGCGCGTTGCAGTTTGGGCACAAAATAACTTCAAAATAATTCGCAGCGACCTCGCAGGCATTATGGACGAGTTGGGCGAGCGAATTTACGAAGAAATGGACTACACCCACGAAGGTCAAAATGCCGAACGGTTTGCCCAACTATACGGTCACATCAAAGACATTTACGTTCCCAGCATCTACTGGGAATATACCCGCCGCCGCGTCTTAACAATGGAGTGGATCACCGGCGTCAAACTCACTAATTTAGAAGCAGTTAAAGCTCAAGGAATCGACGCTCCTTACTTAATTGAAGTGGGGGTGCAGTGTTCTCTCAGACAACTGCTAGAACACGGTTTCTTTCACGCTGACCCGCATCCCGGCAATCTTTTGGCAACTCCTGACGGTCAGTTGGCTTATCTCGATTTCGGCATGATGAGCGAAGTTAAACCTTATCAGCGATACGGCTTGTTAGAAGCTGTGGTGCATTTGGTGAACCGCGACTTTGAAGGTTTAGCAAAAGATTACGTGAAGTTGGAGTTTTTAACGCCAGACACCGATTTAACGCCAATTATTCCAGCTTTGGCCGGCGTATTTAACAATGCTTTGGGTGCTAGCGTTGCCGAACTGAATTTCAAAAGCATTACTGACGAGCTTTCGGCGGTGATGTACGAATATCCTTTCCGAGTTCCAGCTTACTATGCTTTGATTATTCGATCGCTCGTCACCTTAGAAGGCATTGCCATCAACGTTGACCCCGAATTCAAAGTGCTCAGCAAAGCCTATCCTTATGTCGCAAAACGGCTGTTGAGCGACCCCGCACCGGAACTGAGAGCATCCCTGCAAGACTTGCTGTTCAAACAAGGCGAATTCCGCTGGAACCGCTTAGAAAACTTGCTCAACAATGCCCGCGAGAGCGACGATTACGATGTCAGCAAAATCTTGAACCAAGCATTAGAATATTTATTTTCCGAAAGAGGAGATTTCATTCGCGATCGTATTGTCCTTGAATTAGTCAAAAGTCTTGACACACTTTCCAGCAATGCTTTTGCTAACGCCAAAGCTGTAGTCGGCGAATGGTTTGGAGTCAAGGCAAATCAACCTGTGGTTTCACAAACGGAACAAAAAAACTTAGAGCACATCAAGCGGATTTGGGATATTTTGCAATCAACTCCCGGTTTTGACGGGATGAAAGTATTGCAGCTTCTTCCGCAGTTGTTGGTGAAACCGGAAGTGCAGAATATGGGCCAGAAAGTAGTCGGCGGTTTAGCTCAAAGAGCAGTTGCTAGGGTTATTCGCGAGTTTTTGCTTTCGCAGGAACCGGCTGCGATTCCCGATAATGGAAGCTATGCTAAAACTTCGCCTCAGTTGTCTTTACCTGCTGCGAAGTAGTTTGATTGGGCGTTTTTTTGACCGCAGATATTAGCAGATAAACACAGATGAACGCAGATGAAATTTCGTCTGCGTTCTTTTAATTAAGCTAGTGCTGTAGCTGCTGGTAAAGGTTCAATTTCTTCGGGCTTGGCGTGACGGCGGGGGTCATCAAAACCCCAAGCAAATAGCCAATCGGGGTCAACGTTACCGCACCCGATCGAATATATTTGGCTGTATTTGAAATGCTTGAAAAATTCCTGACATTTTTCATCGGTCATTAGCGATTCATCTAGTGGCAAGTCGTGAATTAGGGCGTATAAATCAAATTCGTTTCGCTCTGGATTCCATTGATAACGCAATTCAGGAGTGTAACCAAGTTCTAGCAGTTTTGTCAATGCTTCATCAGGGTTTTTATAGCTGTCTAAGTGAACGCGGTTCAGGGAAACAACTACTTGTACGTGGTGGTACTTTGCGGGTGTTAATCGATATTCGGTCATCGGTTTTTCCTTTTTTTCTCATCACAGGTGTAATAGGTTCTTCCGGTTGCATCGGGGTGTCTTGTTGCTACGTTATGATACTCGCACAAACAAAAAACGGCAATTCCAGATTTACTGGGAACTCCAAGAACTACTGAAGCTTGAATCCTTTAGCGGCTAATTGCTGGCGGAGACTTTGAATTATTACGCGATCGAGAGTATTTTCACCACTATTGGTACTAGATTGGCGCTGTTGTTCAATATATGCTGTACGCTTTTGAGATAAGTCGCGGATCGTCTTTTTAATCGCTTCTCTTTCGGTTTTCTTTCCAGCAACATATGCTCTCTTTTCTGTTAGCGTCATCCCTCGCATGATTTCTGGTAAATTATCATCTGATATTGCCTCTAGTTTAACTGTTCCGTTTTCGAGAGCATCCAGCAAGTCCCAAGAAGCATTATCATAGTATTCAGAAGCTTTGGACGCACTACGCAAAACCGTATTGCTGCCAGCATTACTATCTTCAACTGCTTGACGTTGTTGTCCTACTCTTCCTTCTCTACCGTAGGGAATGTAGGTTTGATTGAGTTTAGTATTCCAAGTAGAAATTTCGTCGTCGTAAGGGGACTTAATTACCACAATTTGTTGGTTTTGATTAATGTTGAAGCTACTGCCTTTTGCTAACTCTGCTCCTGATGCCCAAAGTCTTCGCTCCTGACTTTCGGCTGAACCACAGTAGATTGTATTAACGAGTGTATCTCCTTTGACAGCGAGATTTACAGATTGATTCCAAACTATTGGGCCTTGATCGAATGGTTCATTACCCGCAATAAAAATCACGCGAAAATCTTCCTGATTTTTACTCCAGTTTAATTCTTGCATTGCCGAACGAATTACCCAGCCAGCATATTCTTGACCGCCGTTGGTTTTGATACTAAATAGCTTTTCGGAAACTAAATCTAATTCAGGAGTAAACCCAGTTAATAATCTCACAAAACCTTCCGAGGAAGGTAAGCTGTCATTACCATAATGGTACAGAGCAACCTCTAACTCTGGTACTTCGCCATCTTTGGTTACTTTAGTTAAAAAATTAACAATTTGCCAAAGTTGAGTACGAGTCTGGTCAATCAATCCATCCATGCTATTACTAGAATCTAAAAGGATGGCTATCTGAATTTTTGCTTTTGCGAAAGCTGCTGTGGGAGAACACAAGATACTTAGGGTTAAAGCTGTAGTGAATAAAATTCTAGTTAGTTTCTGCATGGAATTTCCCCTACAAATTTATTTTTTACCCAATTATAGTCAGTGATAGTATAGATTTAGTTCCTGGTGTCAAGCCAGTTGTAACAAAATTTTACATTTGCGATTAATTCAGTACAGGACTTACGCACTCCGACGGAAGAAACCGGGTTTTTTACCTTGGGTGTGGACTGCAAAGTTCTAGCAGTTTTGTTAATGCTGCATCAGGAGTTTTATAGTTTTCTAAGTTAACGCGGTTTAGGGAAACAACTACTTGTACGTGGTGGTACTTTGCGGGCGTTAATTGATATTAGATCATCGGTTTTTCCTTGCTTTTCGTCACAAGAGTAATAGGTTTTTCCGTTACATCTTATTATGGGTTAGAGTTGCTTTTGGGAAAATAAAACAAATTTACTTAATGAACTGCAATGCTCACCCTGCTTGTCCGTGCGTTATCATAGAAGGAGTCGTGCGATTCGTTTAATCTAAATGGATAGAAATATCCAGGGACGGTTAACCTAACCCACTGGTTAGTATAACTAAATATACATCTAGATGCAGGATTCACAAGTCCCTAGTTCTAGTCCGCAAGTGCAGCGGTAAAAGCAAATCCCCTATGTTATTGAATAGCAACCAATAGGATAAAGCGGGGATAAAAGGCAGAACTACTGGTAGCCGAAACTGGTAACTGTTGAGCAAGAGTTCATGTGTAGCGAAAGCAAAGATGTATCTGAACCATCGTAACTATTGATGGTCTAACGGCTGATTAAGACCAAGCCAAAAGGCAAGGATAGGGAGTAGGCGATTTACTCTTCGACCTATAAGCACTTCCCATAAACCCGGTGGATAGCATCACACTAAAAACTCCATCAATGTATATTTGGAACGAAGTAACTCCCATGTGTTTCTGGAAAACAGGTCGTTTACCCAGTAAGTAGCTAACGAATAACATATGAGAGAGGGATTGTATCAAAAGCCAATGCTCTGTTGTAATGACAGAGATATGCAGACAGATACACGGTAACTTCAAAGATAGGAACCCATTAGCAATGAATAAGTCTAAAACGCGGGACAACCCGACGGTGGAATGGAACCAAGTCAATTGGCGAAAAGCCGAAAGATTGACGTTCAAGTTGCAAAAACGTATCTATCGAGCAAGTGAGCGTGGCGATGTTAAAGCAGTTCGCAAGCTTCAGAAGACCTTAATTAATTCTTGGTCTAATAAGGTGTTAGCGGTACGACGGGTTACACAAGACAACACTGGCAAACGTACAGCAGGAGTGGATGGTATAAAACTACTAACCCCGAAGCAACGAATTGAGCTAGTAAGTCAACTCAAAACAACTGGTAAATCACAACCGACACGTCGGGTAATGATTCCAAAACCAGGCACTAATGAGTCAAGACCATTAGGAATACCCACAATGTACGACCGCGCCCTACAAGCAGTTGTAAAAGCAGCTCTTGAGCCTGAATGGGAGGCTAAATTCGAGCCAAACTCTTATGGTTTTAGACCAGGTAGGTCATGTCACGATGCAATAGGAGCTATCTTTGCCAGTATTGCGGTAAAAGCCAAATATGTGCTTGACGCTGATATTGCCAAATGCTTTGACCGCATTAATCACAAAGCGTTACTTGACAAAATCAATACCTATCCACGACTCCGAAAACAAATTAAGTCGTGGCTCAAAAGTGGG